>NZ_QTXQ01000008.1:0-9862 GCF_003461725.1 Anaerostipes sp. AF04-45 | reverse complement strand
TTAATTTGCGGTAGAATTGCAGTCGGTTGGAACTTTAATTCGCCGCCCGACAATTTGGCCTTTGCTTTTTTTATAAAGAACATTAACAACAGATTGTAAGAAACTTCACTGGCCATTTTTTATGAGAGAGAGAATGAGGTCCAGCGAAATAATCACAATCTGTTGTTAATGCCCTCTATTATAGTGGCTGAAATAATATGGAAATAGTGAAATATATTCGCAAGTTTTGTTAAAAAATGCAGAAAGGCCAATGTTATTATGAATTCATGGTGCTCTCTGCTCACTGATGCTCAGATACTTATAATCTAAGCTTTTAACAAGAGGAGTAGATTCAACCATTAAAGCAGGTTTCCGCACCCGCTTAACCAATTTTTTAGAATGGTTTGTGATTTGGATGGTTTTCCTTTCTTTAATATTATAATAGTTAATATGTTCTTAGGAATAATGATTGAAAAATACCCCTCTATAATAGAAACTGTTTTTAGAGCAAAAAGGTGAATATTTTTTGGTAAGGAAAAATTTTTTTAATATTTTCTAGTAGTTGAATTAATGGTTTCAGAGTTTATCAAACTTCCACCTTTTGACTTATAAACTTTCAAGGTACTTCTGGTTCGGTATTTATAACCCTTTTTTACATAATGGCTATTATCATATAATTGAAAATCTTTTCCTTTAGTGGTACCAGAAACCAGGGTAGACCATGATCCGCTTTTATACCTTTGTAGTTTCACGGTAATTGTAACATAATAACTACTTTTTAGTGGAATACAACTAGTAAAGTAATCTGCTCTACCCTTGCTAGAAATCTTTAAATTGGTTGTTATGTCGAAAAATCCGGCCCATTTGTTTTCAAAAAGGGGCAGAGAAAGGGGTGAGGGAACTATTGATGCATAATTTGTGTTGGGTGTGGAACATGCACTGACTGAATTTGCTGAAATAGGCAGTAGTATCAAAGATAATAAAAATAAATTGAAAATAAAACGTTTAAATAAATTACTCATAAATCCTCCTTTTATCCTTACCACTTTGAAAACAAAGCAGAGAACAAAAAGGTGAATTATTAAATGATTAATAAAAATCCAGGAAAATGGGCGATTAAAATACAGAGAACTTATTTATAAGTTTTAAAGAATAATTATTGAACTTTAGCCGCAATAAAGTTTAAAGCATACAAAAAAGAACCTTACATTCAATAAAATCTGAATGAAAGATTCTTTTAGTTAAAGTTTTGTTGTTAAATATGTTGAAGAACTAATATCTGATTCCATTTGCTATTTTAAGCATTTCTTTTTTCGTCAGCTTCGATGAAATTTTAAAAATACATTTGTTTCTATACCATAGCAATTGATTGTATGAACCTTCTAAGTAATAGTACTCAATTTGATTATCTTTAAATTGAGTATAACCTGTTTTATCTAGGTTGGTATATGAATTAGAATCAATGTTATAATTTATTTGAATATACAAAGAATTTTTCTCATTATCTTTATATTGATAAATACAAAAGTCACCATTTTTAGTAACACGCTTTTGTTTGAAATGATAACCAATAGGAATGTATTGGAAAACTGATTCAGGATCTTTTTCTTCATTTTGAAACTTTACTAAAACCTTATTTTGTTTTGTAGTCTTAAATATAAAATTCAACACAGGGACTCTAAAAGCCTCAACACTCATCACAGTAACAGAAGCCATAGTAAACAGCACCACAAACACAGCCGCAATCCGCCGTGCAGTGATAAATCTGCGTTTTCTGTTTGCCCTTTTCCTGGCCGAGGAAAACATGGTGTCAATTTTTTGATTTAATTGATCCGACAGTTCCTCTTCAGGAATATTATCAGGGGAGATTTCGTCGGTCCATCTGCCTGCGCCATACTCGATGATATGGTCAAACAATTCTTCATTTTTGTCTTTTTTATCGTTTGTACTCATAACTCAATCCCTCCTTCTCAAACAGAGCACGTAAGGAACTGCGGGCTAGACTGCAGCGCTTCTTTGCAGTCAGTTCCGAAATTTGTAATAGCGTTGCTATTTCCAGAAAGCTGAATCCATAATAATAGTACAGGATAAGAACTGTCTGCTGGTTCGTTGGCAGCCTGCCAATCTTATCTACCATTACATTTAAGTCAATATATTCCATGTAATAATCATTTGGATCAATCAGGTATTCTGAATCTTCGCCGTCTTCGTAAGTCAGTTCTTCGTGATTATTTCTGCTCTCAACCTTGATCATGTCATACGCTGTGTTGCGAACTATGACATATAAAAACGTAAAGGCCTTTTCATCGGGCAATTCTAAAATCTTTTCAGAGTACAGCAACGCTTTCTCGAAAACATTTTGAAGTACATCTTCAGCCAACGTATCATTATGAATATATTGCTTTGCTACATATTTCAGCTTAGGCGCATACTTGTTGTAGAGCAGTTCAATATAATCAACAGCGCTCTTGGTAGGAGGTTTATTCTTCCGCCGTTTCACTTTCATTCTCTCCCTTTTTCCCCCGTTTATGGTTTCTCTCTATATCTCTCATTATAGATAGGTTTTCCGGTATTGTAAAGCTTGTACAAAAAAAGCCTGTAGAAATATTCTAAAGGCTTTGGTCTTCTTCGATAACCTGGACCTCCAAGAAATCAAAGTCAATATCTTCAATAAAACTGTCATGATAAAATCTTGTTTTATCGTGGGTCATAAATTCCTTTTTGTTCGCCTCCAGCCAGAGAGGTTTCGGCAGATCAAACTCATAACAAATGTCTTCAAGAGCCTTATATACCTTTCGGGTACGGTTCAGACCGGCATCTTCCACACTGATTACGGTGTCTTTCAGCAGCCGGTTGCTTTTCATTAGTTTTCCCCACATACGGAACATTGGTTTTACCTGCTTTCTATTTGAAATATATTAAGTATAATAGAAGATAAATATAAAACAGTCAATATTGTAGTGAGAGAGAAAATGATTTAAAATGACGTTAAAGAAGAATATTGAGGAGAAGATCGAATGAAGATTTTAAAGAGGTTCTTTATTGACGGATTGTCCGGGATGGCGCAGGGGTTGTTTGCGACTCTGATTATCGGGACGATTCTGGAACAAGTTGGACTGCTGATAGGCGGAAATATCGGACAAGTCCTGGCAGTTGGTGCGGTAGCGGCCAAAGTACTGACCGGGGCCGGGATTGGTGTGGGAGTTGCCTCGCGTTTTCAGGAATCGGTTCTGGTAACCGTTTCATCGGCATGTGCAGGAATGATTGGAGCATATGCATCAAAAATTATGGCGGGAACCCTGATTGTCAAAGGAGCTGTCGTCCTATCTGGTCCGGGGGAACCTCTGGGCGCTTTCATGGCTGCCTATGTAGGAATTGAACTGGGACGCCTGATCTCTGGAAGGACACAGCTGGATATCCTGCTTACACCACTTACAACCATTTTATCCGGGGGTGCCGTAGGTCTGTTTCTCGGTCCATGGATCAGTCAGCTGATGGCGCGATTGGGCGACCTTATCCGGTGGGGTACGGAGCAGCAGCCGTTTTTGATGGGTATTGTAGTATCAGTTCTGATGGGGATGGCACTGACTCTGCCGATTAGTTCAGCCGCGCTGGGAGTCATATTAAATCTCTCAGGAATTGCTGCGGGAGCTGCTGCAGTTGGATGCAGCGCTCAGATGATAGGATTTGCAGTGGCGAGTTTCAGAGAGAACAGGGTGGGAGGCTTAATTGCTCAGGGAATCGGTACATCGATGCTTCAGGTTCCAAACATCGTCAGAAAACCGCTGATCTGGATTCCGCCGATCCTCACCAGTGCTGTGCTGGGACCTGTTTCTACTATAATATTGAAGATGACAAACAATGCCATTGGTTCCGGGATGGGGACAGCCGGATTAGTAGGGCAGATTATGGGATATAAGACTATGGTGGCCGGCGGGGTTTCTCCGGCCGCAACCGCAGTCATGATCATTGGAATGCATATCATTGCTCCTGCACTGCTGACTTACTTTATATCAGAAGGCATGCGCCGGATGGGCATTATAAAACAGGGGGATATGAAACTGAATATGTGACATCTTTAAGTCGTTGCAGCATGTTTCGCAAAATACCGGACAGAATCCTCTACTCCGCATGCAATATAAGAGGAGAGTTCCATGACCGTGTGAAGCCTTGTGGTCTGTATGGTGTTAAAGTTGGTCTCTGATGTGAAATTTACGATGCCGGTAATCGAGATATCTCCTACAGGCGGCAGTTCTTTGTCTACACCCTGTCCGGGAAACAGTGGCATGGAAGACACGGTCACATAGCCAACATGATCAGCAGAACCCAGACACGCATCGATGGCGATAACAAAGGGCTCCCTGAACGAGCGGTAAATTTCGGCCATAGTCTGAGTAAGATTTCCGGCATGTACCGGCTGTGACAAAGTTCCGAAGACTTTATAATAAGAAGATGTCATTAACTGATGGCCTACCAAGGGCCCAAGACAGTCACCGGTAGCACGGTCTGTTCCCACACACAGGACGACTACCTGCTGGCTGTCTTTTTTCTGCGTTTGAATCCGGCGGATCAAATCTGCCTGCAGTAAAGCACCCGCTTCTCTGTCTTTGGGATTAAAATAGGATATTCGGTCTGAAATGCGCATTGCGTTCTCCAATCATTTCTTAAATATCATTTTTCGCCGTATAAGACGCTCCATATAGTTTATACATAAAACAAAAAAGTATACCGTCCCAATACGTACTTCCCACATGGGCAAAATTATTTTCTTCAGTCGACGCCCTTTGATAAAAAAATTGAAAATACTGTGGTAAAGTCTTTGGTATTAAAGAGGAAAGGGAGGCTTTTTCGTGAGAGCAGAAAATCAGTTGCCGAAGAACATCAGACAGATCGGCGGGCCTGTGGGAACAACAAAAGTTTATATCGAAGATTTTGTAGTTACATTTTTAAAAGCATTGACGACGGACAAAAACACTTTTGTAAGAGGGGCTATATTATTTGGAGAAAAAAAGAGTATTGATAATGAGACTGTGATATTTATCAGAGGAGCTGTGGAAGGGCAGAATATAGAGCTGGATTTGGACGAGACCGTATTTGACGATAAGGTTTGGCGGGAAATCTATCAGAAGAAAGAACGTTTCTTTCCGGATCTGGAGGTGATCGGATGGGCGCTTTCCAGAATGGGATTCTCGGTAAGGCTTAATGATAAGATAAAGAAGACTCATTTTGAAAATTTTCCGGGTGACGGGAAAGTGCTGTATATGACAGATCACCTGGAGGGGGAAGATGCATTTTACGTATACCGCGGACAAGATCTGGTGAGACAGAGCGGTTATTACATATACTATGAAAAAAATCCGATGATGCAGGAATACCTTATTGAGCGGAATCAAAAATTAAAAGAAGCTGTATCTTATGAATCCATGCTGGAAGCCAAGAGAGATGAAAAAATTGTGCGGCAGTTTCGGACAATCGTCCAGGAGAAGCAGAAAAGCAGCAAGACAAAGGACATGATGAAGCGGCTTTCCTCCAGTGCGGCAATGCTCCTTGTCCTGATCTTAGCCGGAGGAATGTTCTATTATTCCAGATTGGATAACAGTTCCTCCTTTGGCGACGCGATTCATGGGGCGGTGGAGACCATGGGAAAAGGCGTGAAGGACAATGTTTCAATGGATGAAGAAAACAAGGGGGCAGGCACAACCACGAAACAGCTGCCGGCCAGCACCGAAAAAGCGGACGGGACAGAGGCGGGCACGACAGCGGACGAGAAAAAAACAGAAGCCGGCACAACCACAGCCACTGCGTCAACACAGAAATCTACGCAGTCCATGGCACACAGCCAAACTTATGTCGTCAAAAAAGGGGACAGTCTGGTATCCATTTCCCGCAGAATGTATGGAACCAGAAAATATATGTATAAAATACTGGATGCAAATAAGATTGGGCCGAAGGAGCATATCTATCCCGGACAGAAACTAATTATTCCTAGTATAACAAAGTAAAATCATGTATAATAAAGCGTGATATTGATAATGTTAAATAAAAATACAGGGGTTTTACAATGAACCATAGGATAAAATCAGGTTTTTCCCTCTATACAAACAGCAGGGAAGCAATGCAGAATTCTATTTTGAAAAAACAGATCCGCAAAAAACAGAGGATCATTCTTGGGGGGATTTTGTGTGTGGTACTGTTTGCAGTCTTCCTGGCATACAGATATCGGACTTACCACACGCTCAAGACAGAACGGACAGTGGCAGAACATGTGGATTCCGGGACGAAGTCCTTTGCATATAAAAATGGCTCCATAAGTTATAACGAAGATGGGATTTCGTTTATCGACGGTGACGGTAAAGTAGAGTGGGAGAAGGCTTATTCCATCAAGAATCCGATTGTTACATACTGTGGAGATTATATCGCAGCTGCATATAAGAACGGGAATGAGATTCTTCTATATGACAGTACCGGAAAAGTAAAAAGATTTTCCGCCTCATATGCGGTCAGTGATGTGGAAGTTGCGGAACAGGGAGTGATCGCCGCAGTTTTGCAGGGAGATAATGAAAATTATATAGAGCTTTACGATGCTTCTCAAAAGAAGCTGGTAACGATCAAGACGACGATCGATGAAAATGGATATCCGCTGGATATTGACCTGTCCGAAGACGGCACGATGCTGGCTGTCAGTTATCTGGTAGTGGACGGACTGCAGACGAAGAACCGGGTAGCGTTTTATGATTTCGGAGAAAAAGGGCAGGAAAAAGAAGACCGGCTGCTGGCGGGATTTGACTTTAAGGATACCGTGATCCCAAAGATTCAATTTATGGGAAAAAATACGGTTTGTGCGTTTGGTGATAATAAAACAATTATTTTTAATACAAAAGACACACCTTCGAAACAAAAAGAGATTAAAATAAATTCCAGGATCAAAAGTATTGCTGCGGATGATTCCCATTTTGCCCTGATTCTTGAGAATAAAAAGAAGTCTTCCAAAGAGCAGTATCTGGTACAGGCCTATAACCGTTCCGGCAGAAAGGTTATGGAGAGAGAGATTAAGACAGAATTCTCGGATGTGTACCTTGGCCCGGACGGAGTACTGTTTGTGGGAAATTATCATTGCTCTATGATAAATTATGCAGGCCATGAGATGTACCAGCAGAATTTTAAGAAAAGGATTCAGGCCATGGCGCCCACCGGGAAAGCGGAACGGTACTTGATTACATTTGAAGATAAAACACAGTTGGTTAGATTACGTTAGATGGTGATATTATGGGACAGATTATTTTAATTGTATTGCTGCTGATTTTGATATTTGATACGATCAGAGGATTCAAGCGAGGATTTCTGAAATCGCTTCTCCTTTTGGCGACCTGGCTTTTGACCTTTGCCATTGCCTATTCGGCAGCGGACACCGTAAAGCAGTATGTGATACAGATGTTTATGAAATCAGAGCAGAATATACTCACAGATCAGCTGGCATATTTTATTGCGTTTGCTTTGATCGTGCTTGTACTGAAGGCCGTATTTTCAATACTGGTCGGCGTTATCAGCAAGTTCGGAGACCTCCCTGTGATTGGATGGTTCAATCATTTCTTTGGAGGGGTTCTGGGATTTGTGAAAGGAATTATTGTGATATCCTTTTTACTGTTTGCCATTTACCTTTGTCAGTACATTGGTTTCAAACAGGAATATAATGAAATCATGCAGACCAGTTCTTTGCTTCAGTTTATGGCAGAAAACAATCCGGTGATTACAATGTTAAAGGGTGCGATGCCTTTTTAAATTTTAAAGAAAGCCTTTGGAAAGCCTCATTGATACGGCGTTTTCCGAGGGCTTTTTCTTTTTGCTCTATTACAGGGAAAGATTCTCTGCAAAAGAATGTGAGAAAAAAGTAAAAAAACCTGTTGACATTTGCCGGCAGCGATGATAAGATTATCAACGTTGCTGACAAAACAGCAGCTTTTCAAAACTTCATCTAACTTCCTGGCTCTTCAAATTTTTTGAAAAAAGTCCTTGACTTGGAAAACATGCCATGATATGATATAAAAGTTGCTGACGGTGATCGGACAGCACAAGAAATGTCAGTCATTCATGAAACTTCAAAAAAATGAAAAAGTGCTTGACAGACAGAATGAAGAATGATAAGATAATAAAGCTGTCGCTCGTAAGAGTAGGACAAAAAACGACAGCAGAACCTTGATAATTGAACAATAAGACAACCTTGAAAATTCTAAGAGATTTTCAGTATCTTTTGAAAAAGATACACGAACGTTCTTTATATAAAGGACACAGTAAAACAAGGATAAAAAAGCTAGCGCTTTTTAGATCCAAGATTGAACATGAGAGTTTGATCCTGGCTCAGGATGAACGCTGGCGGCGTGCTTAACACATGCAAGTCGAACGAAGCATTTAGGATTGAAGTTTTCGGATGGATTTCCTATATGACTGAGTGGCGGACGGGTGAGTAACGCGTGGGGAACCTGCCCTATACAGGGGGATAACAGCTGGAAACGGCTGCTAATACCGCATAAGCGCACAGAATCGCATGATTCAGTGTGAAAAGCCCTGGCAGTATAGGATGGTCCCGCGTCTGATTAGCTGGTTGGTGAGGTAACGGCTCACCAAGGCGACGATCAGTAGCCGGCTTGAGAGAGTGAACGGCCACATTGGGACTGAGACACGGCCCAAACTCCTACGGGAGGCAGCAGTGGGGAATATTGCACAATGGGGGAAACCCTGATGCAGCGACGCCGCGTGAGTGAAGAAGTATTTCGGTATGTAAAGCTCTATCAGCAGGGAAGAAAACAGACGGTACCTGACTAAGAAGCCCCGGCTAACTACGTGCCAGCAGCCGCGGTAATACGTAGGGGGCAAGCGTTATCCGGAATTACTGGGTGTAAAGGGTGCGTAGGTGGCATGGTAAGTCAGAAGTGAAAGCCCGGGGCTTAACCCCGGGACTGCTTTTGAAACTGTCATGCTGGAGTGCAGGAGAGGTAAGCGGAATTCCTAGTGTAGCGGTGAAATGCGTAGATATTAGGAGGAACACCAGTGGCGAAGGCGGCTTACTGGACTGTCACTGACACTGATGCACGAAAGCGTGGGGAGCAAACAGGATTAGATACCCTGGTAGTCCACGCCGTAAACGATGAATACTAGGTGTCGGGGCCGTAGAGGCTTCGGTGCCGCAGCAAACGCAGTAAGTATTCCACCTGGGGAGTACGTTCGCAAGAATGAAACTCAAAGGAATTGACGGGGACCCGCACAAGCGGTGGAGCATGTGGTTTAATTCGAAGCAACGCGAAGAACCTTACCTGGTCTTGACATCCCAATGACCGAACCTTAACCGGTTTTTTCTTTCGAGACATTGGAGACAGGTGGTGCATGGTTGTCGTCAGCTCGTGTCGTGAGATGTTGGGTTAAGTCCCGCAACGAGCGCAACCCCTATCTTTAGTAGCCAGCATTTAAGGTGGGCACTCTAGAGAGACTGCCAGGGATAACCTGGAGGAAGGTGGGGACGACGTCAAATCATCATGCCCCTTATGGCCAGGGCTACACACGTGCTACAATGGCGTAAACAAAGGGAAGCGAAGTCGTGAGGCGAAGCAAATCCCAGAAATAACGTCTCAGTTCGGATTGTAGTCTGCAACTCGACTACATGAAGCTGGAATCGCTAGTAATCGTGAATCAGAATGTCACGGTGAATACGTTCCCGGGTCTTGTACACACCGCCCGTCACACCATGGGAGTCAGTAACGCCCGAAGTCAGTGACCCAACCGCAAGGAGGGAGCTGCCGAAGGTGGGACCGATAACTGGGGTGAAGTCGTAACAAGGTAGCCGTATCGGAAGGTGCGGCTGGATCACCTCCTTTCTAAGGAAGAAGAAGTA
>NZ_QTXQ01000007.1:364-206383 GCF_003461725.1 Anaerostipes sp. AF04-45 | reverse complement strand
TGGCACTAAAATAACGTGCGGTTAGTACCTCCCACATTCTGCCGTCGGACAGTATATCTGTCTCTGCGCCCCAAAAGCCTGCATCTCCTGCTAACTCAAATGCTTTTACCGTACTCTCCGGCGCCTCAGAACTTAATCCGCGGTGTGCCACAAACTTTGCAGAACTGCTCGTAATCTTCCCAATCACCCTCACAGGATAGCTTGCCTTCTTTTTGCTTCCATCCGCTGCTGTTGCTGTAATCGTCGCTGTCCCCTGTCCTTTTGCATAAATCTTTCCCGAAGAATTCACAGTTGCCACCTTAGTGTTTGATGACTTATATGTAACTTTTTTATTATAAGCATAAGACGGCGACACCGAAGGCTTCCTTGTATAATATTTACCCTGCTGAAGTACGGCTTTGCTTTTATTAAAAGATACCTTGGACACTTTCTTTGTCTTTACTGTAACCCTGCATCTTACCTTTTTAGATTTTTGTGATTTTATTCTAGCTGTTATGTAAGCCTTTCCATTCTTCTTGGCAGTTACAACTCCTTTAGAATTGACTGTTGCAACTTTTTTATTGCTGGAATACCACTGTATTTTCCTTTTCTTCGCCTTAGACGGCGTAATCTTTACTGTAAACTTTTTCGTTGTTCCTCTGTACATGGTCTTTTTAGAAGAAACATTAGAGAATTTGATTTTTTTCACCTTAGGAGTTTTGGCTGATACACTATTTGTGCCCATCAAAATAAACGCCATACATAATGATGCCGTTCGCAGTAAAAATTTTAGCTTTTTCATACTACACCTCATACTTTCTCTCTCAAGCTGAACAATAAATATCAGTCCCCATCCTAACCCTATATCTGTGATTCCCTATTTTATCACAAAAGTAACATATCTACAACATATTTGCCTAATTCTTTTAACAAATTCAGACATTTCTCAACTGATAATGAGAGCTTTTTTACGATAATTTTATTTTCTTGATGATCTCATTCCCACTTTTGTCTATGACATATACGGTATAATAACGGCCTTTTTTTCCTTGAAATTCTGCTTTCCCTTTTTTATTTTTTAATTTCGTTCCTTTTTTCCCTTTTTTAAAATAGGAAACTGATTTTTTCCCTTTTGCATATCTGAATTTCAAGGTCTTCTTGCTCTCATCTGAAGCTGTTATTTTGACCTTAGCACTTTTTCGGCTCTTTCTATATTTTTTCACTTTAAGCTTCGGCGCTTTCCCCGCAGTTATTTTTACTGTCTTTACTGTCTGATTTCCCGCATTGTCTCTGGCATATATCGTATAATAGTCTGTCTTTTTAACTTTAATGGAACTGTTTTTTACAGAATAACCCCTTTTCCCGTTTGCAAAGTATGAAGCAGTCTTCTTGCCCTTTATGTATTTTACTTTTGTAATTTGCGTACTGCCTCTTTTCTTCGCACTTACCTTTACCAGAGAATAATTCTTTTTCTTTGATGTCTTTACCGTAATATATGGAGGATAATAATTGGAATTGACGGTCTTCTCAGCATTTAAATACCCGCCGGAAGCTGTCTTTCCATTCAAGCTGCTGAGTCTGGTTGCTCCGCGTTTCAGCGCAGATTTCACCATGGCCGGTGTTACTCCCGGATATTTTGCATAGATCAGCGCCGCCGTACCCGTCACCATCGGAGCTGCCATGGACGTTCCACTTTCAATGATTCCTCTTTCTCTGACACCCAGCCCAAAGATATCAGTTCCGGGAGCAGCCAAAAGCACACTCTTTTTTCCATAGTTTGAATACCCGTCTAAATATCCGTTGTAATCCAGATTCGCAACAGATATTACGTTGCTGTAATTATAGCTGGCAGGATAAACAGGATACCGGTCATTATTATTTCTCTCATTTCCGGCGGCGCAGATAAACAGCATATCTTTATTTTCTTTTATCACATCCCGGAGCATCCTGTCGTTTTGATAGGAGCCAAAGCTGAAATTGCAGATTTTTGCCCCCATCTTTTTAGCATATTTAATTCCTTTTATGACGCTGAGTGTTGTTCCCTCTCCCTTTTTTCCGCCCAAAACTTTTATGGACATGAGTTTTACATTTGTACCGGACGCAATGCCTGCGATGCCGTATCCGTTATTGCGGACAGCGGCAATCGTACCGGCACCATGGGTACCATGGTCATCTTCATAGGAAACATCTCCATAAGAGTCTACATAATATTTATTTGAATATACCTTATTGTTATTATTATAGAAATTCCACCCGTAAATATCGTCTTTATAACCGTTCTTATCGCTGTCTTTTCCGTTCTTCTTTTCTTTCGGATTTTTCCACATGACAGACTTCAGATCAGGGCTGGTATAATCCACACCCGTGTCAATATTTGCCACAATTACTTTTTGGGTATTTTTTTTATTCAGCTGTTTCCAGAGATTCTTTACATTAATGTCCAATCCTTCTTTTTGTGGAATAGTAATGCCCTGTCCCCCTTGCTGATCATGGACATAATCTGTGAGATTCGATCCGTAGTTCAAGAGTCCCCACTGTACATAAAAGAACGGATCGTTGACTCCTGCTGTCTTCATCGCAGTCTCTTTCCCTGATGTTCTGCCGTTTCCGTCTACCAGCCGATAGACATAGTTTGGCTGAACATATTCTACGTCGCTGTTCTGATCCAGTTCTTTTACTGCTGCTGCCGTCTCTTTCTTTGTATCTGTCTTTACGACAGCCATGGAGTCCGTCACCTGCTGTGCATCTCCCGGGGACTCATCCATGATGTTTTCCTTTTCATTCTCGGACAGGCCGTCTTTAAACTTTACAATGACTTCCTTTGTTTTATATTCATCTGTATCTGTGACAGAAACAGATGTATTTTCTGCTGTATCCGCCTTTACTTCCTTTATCTCCGGCTGAAAAAGCGAGAGATTGCCTACAAGGCAGACTGCTGCCAATCCTCCGATTATTTTTCTCATATAACTCCTCTTTTCTTTCTCATTATTACTATATAAATAATAAATATACATCCGGCCATACTGCTGACGGCAGCCCCTGGAACCAGCCATGGCGTCCGGTATCTTAAAGTGATCTTGTGTTCTCCCGGCTTCAGCACCAGCCCCATATGCATTCCATTTGTTTTTATGATTTGCTGCTTCTCTCCGTCAACTTCGGCTGACCAGCCCTTGGAATACGGAATCGGAATACATAATAATTTTGTTTTCTTCGTCGTGATCTCTCCGGTAAAAACATTATTCTTATAGGAAATATTTTTTAATGAATTACGTTTTCTGTTCTTCATCTCCTTTTTCATATCCTGTGGCTTCACAGAAATAAGCGAAACCTCATCCACCTTATACGTTCCGGTACTCGGAAACTGGAATTTAAGTTTTCCGCTGTCCGATATCTTCATCAGATAATCATGTCTTCCAAAATAGTAGGAGCTCATCTTATCCTGAATATAAATATGGTGTTCCTCCGAACCGTCTGTCACATCAATTCCGCGGTTTCCCTTTTTCCCTTTCAAAGCAATCTCGCCAATATTAGACTTATTCTTTGTCAACGGACTGTAATGAAGATTTTTTATATAAATATAGTGATCTTTCTCCGGATCGAGTTTTAAACGGTATTCTTTACTTTTACCGGCCTTATTTACAGACGTACTGTGTTTCCCGGAAAGAATTTTGTCTTCTGTCTGCGCTGCCAGGCTGCTCTGCTTTTTCAGGCCTTTTACCTCATCTTCCAGAACCGCACATTTCAGCATGGCCTGCTCCCGCTCTGCTCCATTCATTGTATCATATTTTTTTTGGCTGATCCATGAATCATAGGTATAACCAAACGGAAGTGCATACGGATTCTCATACACCCTCGATTCTTCTGTTTCATCCAGGAGACGGTATCCCTCCAGCTTCTGGTCTTTCGGCACCGCAATATATTTTACAGAAGCAAGACTTAAAAGTCCCTGCCTGAGATCCAATCCATGGTATTTGTCTGCGTACTGCATTCCCAACGTCTCATAACTTTTTACAGCTTCCATTGTTTCCTTTGGAATAATGCTGTAATAGGCACTGACTGTATTCAGCCCATCCAGCAGTCCATAATTGTGAAATCTCTGGCCCTCATCGTGCACTCTGACCAGCTGTCCGCCCGCCTGTTTTCTCAACCGTTTATTTTCCTCTGTCTGAATCGCTTTCAATGCCTCTCCTGAATCTAAAAATTCACCGGCATAGTACCTTCCCCCGTCACCAAAGCGGTAAAACCCATGGACTCCTATACTGGCCACAACCAGGACAGCAACGGCAATCCGAGTCACCATATGTTTATCATCCATTCCTTTCCACTGAAAGAAGAGGAAGACCAAATAAAACAAGAACAAAAAGATGCCTGCGATGTAAGCCCCATCATTTTTAAATACTTCCGGCTTGCTCAGCTCTGCCACTTTGATGATCAGATTATAGATTGAAATGCCCACCAGAATACCGATAATCTGGCGTTTTGACATGTGAAAGAGCCTCGGATACATTTCAGCCACAAGCAGTGCTATAATAAATGTAAACGCAAAACTCCAACGGTTGGTCACATAAGAAAAACCATTGAAAATATAACCAAAAACAGGGAGTGCCAGGAATACAATGCATCCGACAAACGCCATCTTATACTTTTTGTGTTTCATTCTCCTTGAGTACATTAAAAACAATACAACAATACCGGCAATCGGAATGAAGCCTACGTTGGTAGACTGTCCGCTATTTCCATATCCAACAAAGTTTTCTAAAAACAAAATGTAATATTTGAAAGGATATGCGATCAGATTGTGGATCTGTCCGCCGCCTCGTCCATTTCCTAAAAAACCATCGACTGCAGGCAGAAGGATCACTGCCGACAGGGCAACACCCAGTATATAATAACCTGCAAAGTTTCTGAGCAGAACAAAAAAATTCTTCAGCCGCTCTTTTGTATAGTATTGATAAAAACGAATCAGCGCATATATTACCGTAAAAATAGTCAGCATATATAAGAAATAGAAATTACTCATAGATGCCACAGCTGTGATAACAATGAATAAATACGGCCGTTCCTTTTTAAAAATCTTTTCAACACCAAGGCATAGCAGTGGAAAATAGATCATCGGATTGATAAAAAACGGATGTCTTAGCCCTGAACGAAACGTGAATCCGCAGAATACATAGACAAGCGCCCCTAAAACTACTGCAAAATTATTTTTATTCATCTTTCTTCCGTATGCCATAAATGCGGCACCGGCTAAAAACATGCGCAGCAGAATCATGAAGTTATACATAATCTCTGTATGCTTCACAGGCACAAAAATATACAGAAGATTCAGGGGATCTCCGATGGCATAGTAGTTTAGAGTCGATAAAATATCGCCCCCGTAACCGAGACTCATATTCCACATAGGAAGAGACAGATGTCCTGATGCAATATTTCCAACCAATTCCCGCAGGTAATGTCCCCAATAAGCCAATGATTCAAAATGTTGTGACAGCCCGTCCTCTACCCCTGCGCCCCAGATAAAAGACTTACCCTCCGCAATAAATGGATAAAATGCCGTAAAGCACATGAAAACAAATAACATGAGATATAGTAAATAATATTTCCTTGTATTCTTTGTATTCTTTTGTGACGTCATGAATGTCTCTCCTTTAAATCTTATCTTCCTTTTCAAGAACAAAGTTTTCAAAATATGATTTATTATACCATAGACGACTATATATTTCCATATTACTGTTCAGATCTTTGTTAATGTAAGAAATTCTTCATATTGTTGCAAAATATTGTATGTAATCTTATAATATAATAAGTTAAAATCAATGGAAACCGAAAGAGGAAATCAATATGATCAATATAATAAAAAAATTATGGAATAATCAAGGGCTCCGTTATGTTTTTTTCGGAGGATGCACAACTCTCGTCAACCTTCTAATTTTTAATGTTTTGGTATACGCCTGTCAAGTAAACTATACGATCAGCAATATCATTTCTGTCGCTTCGGCTATCGTATTTGCTTTTGTTGTGAATAAAATCTTTGTCTTTGTATCCAAAAGTTCTTCCTGGAAAGAAATATGGATTGAATTCTGCCGTTTTGTTCTGGGCCGTCTTTCTACAATGATCATCGAAGTCGGCGGTGTTTTTGTTCTCGTCCAGTATATCAGCCAGGCAAAGTGGCTTGCAAAGCTGGAAACTCAGATTATCGTTACAATCGTAAACTATTTCATCAGTAAATTCCTTGTATTTAAAGAAACAACTGCAAAGGATGAAACAACTTTATGATCTTGCGCTAAAATTTTTTTGACCATGGTATCATTTCATTATATTATCATTTTGTTACATTTTGAGGGACAATATAACAGATATTTTTATAAAGTTAAATTATCTTACAAAATGTCGAACTCTCTTGAAAACCTCTGCCTTTGATTCTATAATAATGTAGCTTATATAACTCATCCGTTATATAAGATTTTACATTCAAATTAGAAACTCTCAAAACGGAGGCCGTCATGAAACTTGACCGTTCACAAAAGATAATATTATGCTTCACTTTAATTTTTGCCTTTGTTCTGGCAGTACACAGTACTTCTCTGCCGATCAAAGAGGATGCCACAAATAAATATTTGGACACATTGGACTTAAAAGGTGTTGACCGCCTTATGATTGTGGCACATCCCGACGATGAGTCCCTGTGGGGCGGCGCCCACCTTGCAAAAGACCGGTATCTGGTTGTGTGCCTTACCAATGCAAATACATACCATCTCACAAGATATAAAGAATTCAAATATGCCATGCATGCGGCAGGTTCCCCGAGTATTATGCTGAATTATCCGGACTATGTCAACAGAAAACGCGTCTCATGGGAGCCATATAAAAACCGCATAGAGCATGATATCCAGACATTGCTCCGGTATAAGAACTGGAAAAAAATTGCCACACATAACCCTGAAGGAGAATATGGCCACCCTCACCATATCGGAACATCTAACATCGTAACTTCTGCCGCAAAAAAAGAACATGATTTTGACCGGCTCTATTATTTCGGCAAGTATTACAGGCAGCTCCCTCCTGACCGGCCCATCGGTCCGCCTCAGGATCCAAAATACATGCGGGTCAAAAAAAGGATGTTTCCCTACTATTACAGAGAACGCAGAACGATAAGAAAGCACCGGCAGATGCACTACTATGAAAATTGGGTCAAAGCGACTGACTGGGATTCATAGCAAAACAGCGGAAGGATTCAGATCCCTCCGCTGTTTTTAGTTTACGTTCTTTGTCTCTGTTATTTCCGATATAATATATCTCGGCCGCATTTTCACTTCTTCGTAGATTTTCGACAGATAATATCCGATCACTCCCAGACTGAACATCAGAATGCTTCCAATGATCAGCAGAAGCAGTATAACTGTCGTAAAACCAGCCACAGCCCTTCCGCTGAAATACAGATACAGTGATTGTACTGCCAGTACGATTGCAAACAGGAAAAAGATCACACCGCAGAATGTAACCACCTGCATTGGCACAGCACTGAACGAAGTAATATTGTTAATGGCATATTTGAACAGTGACTTCATGGACCACTTTGATTCTCCGGCCTCGCGCTCCTGGACATGAAATTCCACATAAGTAGTCTTAAACCCAACCCAGGAGGACAATGCCCTAAAAAATACATTTCGTTCTGGTAATTTTAAAAACTCATTTGCTGCTGCACGGTCTAAAAGCTTAAAGTCAGATGCCCTTGACATATCGACACCCGTGGCATTGCTGATAATCTTATAAAAGGTTTTAGCAAAAAATTTGTGAATGAATCCTTCTTTGCCTCTGGATGCCTTCACACCCTCTATTACCTGATAGCCCTGTTCCCATAACCGATACATTGTAACCAGCGTCTCAGGTGGATGCTGAAGATCACAATCCATAACCGCTATACAATCACCGGAAGCATTGGCAATACCTGCGAATACAGCCCCTTCTTTTCCAAAATTTCTCGAAAAACAGACTCCTTTCACATTTGGATCACATTCGGCTACCTCAACGATTTTTTCCCAGGTCTGATCTTTTGATCCGTCATTTACAAAAACAAGCTCATAGCTTATTTTTTCCTTTTTCATGAGTTCTGTGATAACCCCTGCAGCTTTTTCTATCATCTGTTCTTCATTATAAGCCGGAAGGACGATTGACATTGTCTTCATAATTAGGCTCCTATTCTGATACTGTGATTTTTACCTGTACGTTTCCTATGATGTCCATATTTTTTACTTCTTTCAGCTGGACCTGGACCGTATGCGTGCCGGTTTCATAGACAGAGACGTCAATCTTCGGATTTAAATCCTTAGCCGTCAAATCGTCTACAACGGATTTCAGCCCCGTCACTTTGATCGGTACTTCAGACTGGTCGAATTCAATCTTATAATTATTTTCATTATTGATCAACTGGATCTGATCCGTGGAGAGAGTGATCGTTCGTTTTTTATACTTCTCAATGTTTGCTTTTACGACGATATCTTCGATCTTGCTTGTGTCTTTTACAAATGTGATCCCTTCCGGCAGTTTGATGTCCGCTGCTTTGATGGTCTTTTCTATACTTTTTGTACTGTTGCTTATGTCGATCGTAGAAAGTGCGATCTCATCAACCTGTTCCAACGCGTCCTGCTCACCGGTAATCTCAATCTCCTCAGGTGAATAGTCAATACTTCCAAGGGCATATCCCTTAGCCGGAGTTCCCTTTGTCTTGACTACAATCGGCACGGTTTTAGTCCTGCTGAATTTTATTTTCACTTTTACTTCATCATTGTCCAGCTTCAGCCGGGACTGATCTACCTGTTCTCCTTCACTGTCATAGCAGACAACTTTATGAGTGATCGAGATGTCCTTTTTCAGGCCGGTAACGTCCACGATGACCTTGATGGATTTTACCTGCTTAACCACACTTTTTGGCCCTGAAATGGATATCAGGTTCGGCGCGGCCGTTTTGCTTCCAACTGCATAGCCCGATGCCGGTCTACCCGTTGTCTCTACCGTTACCGGTACCTGGACTCTCCTCAGGTCTTCCAGTTTCACTTTAACGCTTTGGTTGTTGCCTGATACAATCTCCAGCTGATCTGCAAATTTCAGCGGTACAATCTTAATAGGAATTGAATTCACTTTTGACATGGAAGATACATCTGCGGTAGCCCGGAAGTCACTTTTCTTGAGCTTATCGAGGACTGTTTTTTTGCCTTTGACCGTAAAACTGACGGTTGAACCCTCCGTGATCTTATAAGTCCTGTTCAGTTCATCCAGAACCTGTTCATTGAGCATATCCACAGGAATATTCGAAAAAGATTTTGTGATCACCGGGTCCTCTGTATTAATGACAAACAGCCAGAGAAGGATTGCAAGAACAAGAGAGAATACTTTTAATATGAGATCATTTCCTAATTTTTCTTTCATTGCGGTTCAATCCTTTCCAGAGTCTGAATTTTCTTCCGTCGCTGTAATCACTCTTTACCACAGCCAGTCGGTCTCGCAGCTGCTGCGGGGTCAGTCCCCTGTAAATCCTGCCTCCCTGGGCAATGGAGATGCCTCCCGTCTCCTCTGAGACTACAATCGTCACGCTGTCGGAAACTTCGCTGATTCCCACCGCCGCCCTGTGCCTGGTTCCCAGTTCTTTTCCTATCTCAAGACTGTCACTCAGCGGAAGGTAGCAGGTTGCCGATACGATCCGGTTGCTCCTCACGATCACTGCCCCGTCATGAAGCGGCGTGTTGTGCTCAAAAATATTAATCAGCAGCTGGCTGCTCATTTTCGCGTCAACAGGAATTCCTGTCCTCTCATACTCTCCCAGAGGAACCTCTCTCTCCAATACGATCAACGCTCCGGTCTTAACCTTTGACATCTCGATAGTAGCACGAACGATTTCCTGTATGGTCCGGTCCGTATATCCTATTTTTTCATCCCTGCTCTCATCCGAAGAAAAAAGATTTACGATCGGATTTTTCCGACCGAGCTGTTCCAGGGCATTCCTGAGTTCCGGCTGAAAAACGATGATCGCCGCAGTCACTCCCACTCCCATTGTATTATTGATGAGCCAGGAGATCGTGTGCAGCTGAAAAACATAAGCAGCCATTGCCACGAAAACAAGCAGCATGATCCCTTTTAACAGCGTCCATGCCCTTGTATTTTTGATCCAGCGGGCAATTTCATAGATCAGCACGCTGACAATCAGGATATCCAGAATATCTGTAATTGACATCTGCGGAATGGACAACCAATATAAATATTTTTCGATGACTGATAAAAACTGCTCCAAATCTACTCTCCCTTATGTTTTTTAAATCCAAATTTCTTGCCTGAAGGATTAATCTTTGTAATATTGATTTCCTCTTCGTTGACCCTGCTCTTCGGAATCGCTTTGACGTAATAGTAATAATCCTCGTCCTCGAACTCCATCGTCTCCTGTCTGGAATAGTCAATGACAACTTTGAAAAACTGCATGATCATGACCGCCAGGATGCTTAATGCCGCGACAGCCAGTTCCCCTGCGATATCTACACGGTTGCCCGTAAAAAACCCTCCTACGAGGACAACGATTACATAGGCAATCCCTCCGATAAAAATCGAAAAGTACCATCCATAATCCACCTGCATTTTTCGAATGCCCACGACCAGTGCCGCTACAAATATAAAACAGAGGATATATACAATCAATTCCTTATTTTCTATAGTTCCCTGAAGCACAAAATTATACAGCTGACTTCCGAAGGAGCCGTTGTTTACCTGTACAACACCGCTTTGGACCGTCATAGCAAAAATATATAAGAATGTGCCCATGACGATGGCCGGAATCCCTGTAATGCCGATAAAAGACCCTACATAAAGCGGCACCACAGCAGGCAGATGAAAAAAGAAAAATACCGGTGTCATAAACAAAAGATATCTCATCCCCGGAAACATTCTCTGATATAACAGATAGTAAATACCAAGTATTATGAAATATAAGATTCCAATCTCAACAGATACCATGGATAAATGAATGATGATGATCAGATTGCAAAGTAAAAATGTCATTGAAAATGGAAGAAATACACAGATTCCTGCCAAGATCAGGATACTGAACGGCTGATTCAACACTTTGGAATACCCAAACAGGGAGTTTATCACATAAAAGATAAACACTCCTCCGATAAATTTTCCCACCGGGCCGCAAACCTGCCAGTGGGAAGACAGGAAATTCAAAATTTTTTCTCTATAAATCAATAATTTTTCCATCTGCCAACTCCTCTGCATCCATATCTATCTTAGGACTGTTGTCCTCTTTTTCTTCCTCTTCGTAAACTTCAAGAAGCTTTTCAAGCTGTCTTTCATAAGCTTTGATTCGTACCATGGCCTCATTATAGCGCTTCTCTGCCCTTCTTCTGGTAGACTTTACATAGCAGAAAAAAAGAATCCCGAAACAAATCAGTATCAGTATTGCCGGAACAGCAATTGTGCCCTTCCTCATCATGGAAATCACATCCTCCATGCGGAAAATAACAATAATCCCTGTTAAAAGAAGCAGTGCAACCACTAAAGCCACGCCTACTTTCATCGTCTCCATTCTTACATAATCACCGCAGCTGTACCGGTTTATGCGTAAATCTCCGGTTCCCTCTTTTTTTTCATATTGGGCCAGGGACGTCATAATCTTTACTTTTTCTTCTGAAATCACAGGATGTACCCCTCCTTCTTAGCTGCATATCTGGGCATGGTGACATTATATCACAAAACAAGGTACAGACCAAGGAGTCTGTACCTCATAATTTACTCTTTTATTTACTTCTCTGCTGCGGCATACTCTGTCAGGGATACCGGGTCCTCCAGTACCTCTCTCTCAACCCTGAGTATTCTGTCCTCTCCGGACCGGACAGACCATTTTACGAGAGAAATCCGATTGTCTTCAATTTCAATACATGTAATACACCTGGGATGCACACAGCTTCCGGAATTAAAATAGGTTCCTTCTCCCGGTTTTGAAAACGCCGGCCGGTGCGTATGCCCGGCGATCAAAATCTTTTTTCTGCTGCTGCCGTAATCGGCCAGTCTTTTTTCGATCCGCTCTTTAGCCTTTCTCGGACGTCCGGCTCCGGTGGGATCTAAAAACCCGATCAATTCCATATATCTCCATACATATCTCACTAAAAACCTGGAAACCGGCCAAAGGGTATCATTCAGAAAATCACCCTGATGTCCGTGTACCATAAAAATTTCTTTTCCATCTTTTCTGTTTCGGAAAATCAGCCCCTCCCGGACAGAGATATCCGGAAAGAGAGACTGCACCTGATGGGCAGCATCGCAGTAATAACATCCGCAGTGCCTTTGCATATAGCTTTTATTCCGTT
This sequence comes from Anaerostipes sp. AF04-45, assembly GCF_003461725.1. Classification (NCBI taxonomy): domain Bacteria; kingdom Bacillati; phylum Bacillota; class Clostridia; order Lachnospirales; family Lachnospiraceae; genus Anaerostipes; species Anaerostipes sp. AF04-45. The sequence continues at coordinate 194,051 of NZ_QTXQ01000007.1, read as the reverse complement.
TCACGATGTCATGGTTTCCATATACCATATAAAGCCGTTTCTCTTCGTAGAATCTCGACATCATCCAGAAAATGTCATCATGAACCTCTACGATTGTCTTTAATTTTCTGTTTTCCCACAGCTCGTCACCGTCTCCAAGCTCAACATAGGTAAAACCTTTCTGAAAATAATACTCCAGTGCGCCAAAACACACTGCCTGATTAGCCAGAAAATTATCTCCTGCATTTCCCTGTCCTCTGTGGCAGTCACTCATAACTACCAGTTTTGTGCCGGAATCAAATGGTATAACTGGAACATGTTTATATACCTGATCCAATTTCCGCTCTACTGCCCGGCAGTTCATTCTTCTCTGTGCTTTCCGCAATGATGGCAGGAATCTGATGGCCGGCAGCAGCAGTCATTGGAATCACACTGCCGTCTCGGCGGACAGGATCGGCACGGATGGCATGGGAGTTCCGATGGACATGGCGGATGCGGTGGGCACGGCGGTTTTGGCGGACACGGCGGCTCTGGCGGACACGGCGGTTTCGGTGGACACGGCGGCTTTGGCGGACACGGCGGTTTCGGTGGACACGGCGGCTTTGGCGGATGCGGCGGTCTTGGCTCGGGCCGCTTTCCCGTCAGCCAGTCTTTGATCCATCCAAATGCTTCATAAATTCCTTTTGCGTAAAGAGAATCCACAAAGATTGTATAGAGCTCCGGCATGACAGCCTTTATATATTCAATCTTATCAAGTGTATTTGGATATTTTTCTGTGGTAAATTCATACAGCCTGCAGTTATTTTTATTGGTTTTCTGTACAACAGCTTCCTGAATGCCGTCTCTGGCTTCCGGCTGCACTGAATGAGGTTCCGTATAATGGATATTCACAGTATTCCTGCGCACCGAAAATTCTCTTCTTCTATAACCAAGTTTCTTCAAACTATCTATAAAAGAATCCCTCATTTCACGGTTTGGAAACGTGATGGATGCGTCCATAGTAAGAGTATCCGTCTCTGAAAACTCACCGAGTTTAAAGCCGGTCAGCCACCAGTGGACTGCCCTGCGGCGCAGAAGAACTTTTCCGTTTTTCCTCAATACATAAGATAACGGAAGTCTCTCATCATCCTGTATATTTTCATAGAAGGTTCCTTTGAATTTTTCGTGATCGATATCCTCCCGTTTTGTGTTGTAGATACCGATCTCTCCTCCTGTTGTTATTCCATACTGTCCCTTCCACAGTTCGATCAGCCATCTCTTTCCTCCATAGGAGAATTCAACAGGCTCACAGTCCATGATCATATTAAACATCGGCGCTGCTTCATCATAAAGCCGGCAGTATCCGACCTCACGCTGCCAGCAGTCCATCAGTGAATAAAAGTAGTCACCGTTTATTTCATACGCAAACCCGGCATCTTTCAGGTCGGCATTTAATTCCATTTGCTGGCGCTGTATATCCGCAGTCGGACGGAAACGGCGGCTTCTGATACGCCATATGATCAGGGCAATCAGCACAGCCGCTGCTACAACAGCCAAGATAATGATAATAGATGTTGCTAACACAATATTTCTTCCTTTATTTATCTTCGTAATACATTTTATTCCACATCTCCTTTTTTCGTTACTTTTTGACTTTGACTAAAAATTCTTTCAATTTCTATTTCTTGGCCATAACAGAAAAGGACACCTCTCTAACATATTTTTTAGAAAAGTGTCCTTGTAGTACTATATATTTATCTGTACTAAGATGGGGCTTATTTTAAAAAGCTTGAAGATTTAATACAGCTTTGCTCCCGCCGGGATCCGGTCATCTGCCATCAGCAGATTTAATCCCTCTCTGCCATCTTCCTCATGTACTGCTGAAATCAGCATACCCTCAGAATCAATACCCATCATCTTTCTTGGGGGCAGATTTACGATTGCGACTGCTGTCTTTCCAATCAGTTCTTCTGGTTCATAATACTCGTGAATACCGCTTAAAATCGTGCGTTTCCGGTCTGTTCCGTCATTCAGAGTGAATTTCAGAAGCTTCTTTGACTTCGGAACCGCCTCACATGCCTCGATCTTCACGGCACGGAAATCGGACTTGCTGAAAGTGTCAAAGTCAACCATTTCTTCAAAAAGCGGCTCGATTTTTACATTGGAAAAATCAACTTTCTCAGCCGTTTTTTCCTCTGCTGCAGCAGCTTTTTCCGCCTTTGCCCCGCCCTTCTTGGCATCCAGTGACTTCATTGTCGGGAATAACAGCACATCCCTGATCGCTGATGAGTCTGTCAGCAGCATGACCATTCGATCGATTCCAAAGCCAATGCCTCCTGTCGGCGGCATACCGATCTCTAACGCATTTAGAAAATCTTCGTCTGTGGAATTTGCTTCTTCGTCACCCTGGGCAAGCAGTTCTTCCTGTGCCTTAAACCGTTCTCTCTGATCGAAGGGATCATTAAGCTCGGAGTAGGCATTTGCCATTTCCCATCCGTTCATGAAAAACTCAAACCGTTCCACATAGTCCGGATTTTCCGGCTTCTTTTTTGTAAGAGGAGATATCTCCACCGGATGATCCAAAACAAAGGTAGGCTGAACAAGTTTATCTTCCACAAACTCCTCAAAGAACAGATTGAGGATATCTCCTTTTTTATGGCGCTCTTCATATTCCACATGGTGTTCATCCGCAGCTTTCCTTGCGTCTTCAACCGTATGGATCTCGTCAAAGTCAACACCTGCATATTTCTTTACAGCATCAACCATCGTAATCTTTTCAAACGGTTTGCCCAAATCCATCTCAATGCCATTGTAGGTAATCGTGGTGCTTCCCACGACTTCCTGTGCCAGGTAACGGTACAGATTTTCTGTCAGCTCCATCATTCCATTATAATCTGTATACGCCTGGTATAATTCCATCAGCGTAAATTCCGGATTATGTCTGGTGTCCACACCCTCATTTCGGAATACCCGGCCAATCTCATACACTTTTTCCAGACCGCCGACAATCAGTCGCTTTAAATAAAGTTCCAGAGAAATACGGAGTTTTACGTCTTCATCCAATGCATTATAGTGGGTCTCAAACGGTCTGGCCGCTGCTCCCCCGGCATTCGGCACCAGCATCGGTGTTTCTACTTCCATAAATCCCTGTCCGTCTAAGAAAGAACGGATCTTGCTGATGATCTTAGAACGTTTAATAAACGTGTCTTTAGATTCCTCATTCATGATCAGATCCACATACCTCTGGCGGTATCTGGCATCGGTATCCTTTAAGCCATGGAACTTCTCCGGAAGGGGCTTCAGACTTTTTGATAAGAGTACAACCTCTTTTGCGTGGATGGACTTTTCCCCGGTTTTGGTCACAAATACAGTTCCTTTGATTCCAATGATATCTCCGATATCCATCTTTTTAAAATCCTTGTATTCCTCTACACCGATTTCGTCTCTGGCCACATATGCCTGAATACGTCCCTCAAGATCCTGAATATTACAGAAAGAAGCCTTTCCCATGACCCTTTTGAACATCATCCGGCCTGCAACAGACACTTCTTTTCCTTCCAGTTCTTCAAAATGATCTTTAATCTCCATAGAGTGGTGCGTTGTATCATACTTCATGATCTCAAACGGATTTTTCCCTGCACTCTGTAATTCTTCCAGTTTATTTCTGCGTACCCTGACAAGTTCGCCCGCATCTTTGTTCTGTTCTGCCACTTTCCAACCCTCTTACTTTCTCTTAACGTCTAAAACTTTATATTGATTCACCTGGCCTACGCCTTCCACTTCTACCACATCTCCGATCTTCGCCCCGAGCAGTGCCTTGCCGATCGGTGCTTCATTGGAAATCTTATTATTCAGGATATCGGCCTCTGTGGAACCGACGATATGATAAGTAACTTCTTCCTTAAATGTAAGGTCCTCTAACTTTACAAGGCAGCCAAGGCTGATGACACCATGCTGGAATTCCTCATCGATCACCTCTGCATTTTTCAGGATCTGTTCTAATTCTTCGATCCTTGCCTCAATGTCCCTCTGCTCATCTTTCGCAGCATCGTACTCAGCATTCTCTGATAAGTCTCCCTGCTCTCTCGCTTCTTTGATCTTCTGGGCTACTTCTTTTCTTTTGACAACCTTTAAATCCTGTAATTCATCCTCTAAAGTTTTTAAACCCTCCTGAGTCAGAATATTCTTTTTTGCTTCTGCCATATTTTCGCTTCCTTTCCTTCTATATCAATCCTTCTGTCCGTCTGGTTCGTACACGCTCATCCGTAAATTATATCTCAGTACTGTTTTATTTGTCAACAGAGGACGCCCCGTTATTTCTGATGATCGCCTCCAGTTCCCCTATACTCTCTGCATGGTTTACCTGATCTCTCAGCTTTGCCGCACCGGCGAGCCCATGGGTATACCATGAGACATGCTTTCTCATCTCCCGGATGCCGATGTATTCGCCTTTGCACTCGATCATCATTCTCGCATGTCTCAGAATCATCTGGATAACCTCTTCAATCTCCGGCCGCGGCATCAGTTCTCCTGTGTCAAAATAATGACATAGTTCTTTGAAGATCCACGGATTTCCTTTGGCTCCTCTGGCAATCATAAAGCCGTCACAGCCGGTCTCCCGAAGCATCGCTTCCGCATCCAGAGGTGAATTGATATCACCGTTTCCTATCACCGGAATGGAAACGGCTTCTTTGACCTGTCTTATGATATCCCAGTCCGCTTTCCCGGAATAATACTGTTCTCTTGTTCTTCCATGGACAGCGACTGCTGCCGCTCCGCTCTGTTCTGCGATCCTTGCCATCTCCACTGCGTTTACATGTTCATCATCAAAACCTTTTCTGATCTTCACCGTTACCGGTACACTTAACCTGTCTGCCATGGCTTTAATGATCTTTCCTGCAAGGACAGGATCTTTCATCAGAGCCGATCCGTCTCCGTTATTTACAATCTTCGGCACCGGACATCCCATGTTAATGTCTATAAGGTCAAAGCCCATTTCCTGGACCCGGACAGCCATATCCGCCATCAGTTCCGGTTCTGAGCCAAAAATCTGCGCCGCAATGGGCCTTTCCCATTCTTCTTTTGCAAGCAAAGGTCCTGTATTGGGACTATTGTAATACATACCTTTTGCGCTGACCATTTCTGTATAGAGAAGTCCCGCACCCATTTCTTTGCACAGCAGCCGGTAAGGAAGGTCCGTGACTCCAGCCATCGGGGCCAGCAAAAAAGGATGGTCTATTTTAATGTCTCCAATGATCAGTGGGTTTAGTCTACAGCTGCTTTTCATAAATAATCCGCAATCCCTTCAATGTCAGTGTATCGTCAAAACAGTTGATCTCCGGCACTTCCCTGGAAATCATCTTTCCAAGCCCCCCGGTCGCCACGACTTTCATGTCTTTAAATCCCGTTTCCTTCTTCATCTGCTCAATGATATATTTGGTCTCCCCGATCACTCCGTACATAAGTCCCGCCTGCATGCTTGTGATCGTATTTGTGGCAAGGATACTCTCCGGTGTCTTGATCTCGATCTCCGGAAGTCTTGCCGCTCCCTTCCATAATGCATTGGCAGAGGTTCGGATGCCCGGTGCGGTGACTCCGGCCAGAAATACTCCGTCTTCCGTAACCACGTCATAGGTAGTGGCCGTCCCGTAATCGATTACCAGAGTAGGCCCCCCGTAAATTTCATAGGCAGCTACAAGGTCCACGATACGGTCTGCTCCTACCTCCCTGGGATTCAGTCTTCCCAAGTTGATTCCTGTCTTGATGCCGGGTCCGACGATCACCGGAGTCACATCAAAATATTTGATGATTCCGTTGGTGAGAGAATACATGATATTCGGCACAACCGATCCGATGATCGCAGCGCTGATCTGTTTTGTATCCAGCCCCTTGGCGGCGATCATATCCCGGATCAGGATTCCGAACTCATCTGAAGTTCTCGGAAGTTTCGTTGTGATACGAAACAGTTCCACCAGATCCTTCTCCACAAAGATACCAGCTGTAATATTGGTATTTCCCACGTCCATAGTCAATAACATTGCTTATACCTCTTCTCCCAGAAAGAACACCCGAAAAAACAGTTCCAGCGATTCCCAGAGTTCCGCTCTGTCCCGCTGCATTTCTTTTATCTTCAGTGCACTTCCGATTTCATCATAAAAATAATCATTTTCCGCTGCTGTCGTTTTAAATGACAGCTTCCCGTCCTCATCAAACTCAAGCGTTAAGATGCCCCCGATCTCTTCTGTGTACAGCACACAGGCAATCTTTAATTCATCCTTGATCTGCTGAGGAAGGGATTCAAAATCTTCATTTAAATAATATTTCTTTTCATATCCATTGGAACCGCATAGAGTTATGGTCTCCTGATACATACTTCCTCCTGTTTATACACTGTAACCGTGGATTCCCCGTATCGATACTTCTCCAGAAAAAATCTCTCTGGTCCGTCCAAGAGAATCTTCCACGATCAATTCTCCTCGCCGGTTGATCCCCCCGGACTTACACATATATTCATCATTTCCCTTCATAACTTTGATTTTCTGTCCGCGATGCGCAAGAAAACTGTTGTATTCTTCCATCAACATGGAAAAATCCTGAGTTTTTTTAAAGATCTCATAATCATGCTCAAAATGTTCCAAAACTCTACAGAGAAGTGCCATCCGGTCAGCAGGTTTTCCCGTCTCTAAAAGCAGAGACGTAGCTTTGTCCCTGACTTCTTCCGGAAATTGTTCAATATTGGCATTGATCCCGATTCCTACAACAATATAATTCAGTTCATCCATCTGAGCACTCAGTTCCGTGAGGATTCCGCATACTTTTTTTCCGTTGATCAGGACATCATTGGGCCATTTGATCTTTCCGTCAATGCCTGCTGCATCTTTGATTCCTTTTTCTACAGCCAGAGCCGCCACAAGGGTCAGCATGGAGCTGTTTTCCAGTTCCACATCCGGTCTCAGCACAAAACTCATCCAGACACCCTGTCCCGGCACTGAAACCCAGGAACGGCCTCTTCTGCCCTTCCCTGAAGTCTGCTCTTCCGCCGTCACAAGTGTCCCATGAGAAGCTCCCGCCTCCGCGAGTCTCCTCGCCTCCAGATTGGTGGAATCCACTGTCTTCATCACCTTAACCGTTTTACCAAGCCAGGAAGTTGACAGACTGCTCTTTATATCTTCTGCCAGAAGAATATCCGGGCTTTTCACCAGTTTATATCCCTTATTACTCACAGAGTCAATGACGTAGCCTTCTTCTTTTAATGCCTTTATATGTTTCCAGACTGCGGTTCTCGACACCCCGAATGTTTCGCACAATTCCTGCCCGGATACATAGCCGCCGCATTGTTTTAATCGTATGAGTATCTTTTCTTTCATTGTTTATTTTTCCCCGAGTGTTGCAACCATAACCGCCTTAATCGTATGCATACGGTTCTCCGCCTCATCAAAAATCACTTCTGCATGTTTTTCAAATACATCTTCCGTGACTTCATTTCCTTTTACCGCCGGCAGACAGTGCATGACAACGGTTGTATCCTTCTCTGTTTTCTTCATCAGTTCATCGTTGACCTGGAAGGGCTTCAGAAGAGCCACCCTCTCTGCGGCTTTGTCTTCTTCCCCCATAGAGCACCAAACGTCGGTATAAATACAGTCGGCTCCCTTCACGGCATCGGTGTCTTCGGTAAAGGTAAGTTTGGCTCCGGATTCCTTGGCATACGTTCTGCACTGCTCGATCAATTCTTCTTTCGGCCACAGGCTCTTAGGTGCCAGACAGGTGAAGTTAATCCCCATCTTTGCACATCCGATCATTAACGAATTGCCCATGTTATTGCGTCCGTCCCCTGCGAAAACGAAGTTTAATCCCTTTAATTCTCCGAACTGTTCTCTCAGAGTCAGAAAGTCTGCCAAAATCTGTGTCGGATGATAATCATCAGTAAGTCCGTTCCATACCGGAACACCGCTGTATTTCGCCAGCTTTTCCACATTTTCATGTAAAAATCCCCGGAATTCAATTCCGTCGAACATTCTTCCGAGGACTCTGGCCGTATCCTCTACACTTTCTTTATACCCAAGCTGGATGTCGTCCTTTCCTAAATATTCAGGATGTCCGCCTTCATCGATACATCCGATGGTGAATGCGCACCTCGTCCTAGTGCTCGGTTTTTCAAAAATAAGGGCGATATTTTTACCCTTCAAACTATCTCCTGTGATCCCTTTTTTCTTATCTTCTTTTAACTGTGCCGCAAGATCCAGCAGGTAACTTATCTCTTCCGGGGTAAAGTCCTTCAGTGTTAAAAAATTTCTTCCTTTTAAATTCATCTTTCTTCCTCCGTTTTTTGGCCTTTGCATAACAATCATTATATAGCACCCAATATGTTTTCACAAGCCTTACTGATGGCTTCTCCCAGCTTTCTGTGCCCCTCCGCACTCAAATGGCATGCGTCTTTTTCAGACGGTTCCGCAAACTGTGCGGCATCCATAAAATGAATACCATAAAGGTCCGCCCATTCTTTATAAACAGATGCCAGGCGCTTGGAATATTCATAAGCCCTCTCAAAACCCATAGTCTCTCCGTCTGCCACTTCCCTTATATTTTCCCCGATCAGGATCGGCGACACCAGAAGGATCTCAGACGGCTTTCCATCCTCTCTCTTCTGCGGAGTGATCTCAAGTATCTTTTTGACCAGCCGTTCAATGGCCTTCCCAATATCCACCGGGGTCAGCTGGAAACGGCTCTTCAGATCATTTGTTCCGAGCATCAGCACAACCAGATCCAGAGGCCCGTGCGAATGGAGACAGGGTTCCAGATAGGCAAAACCATTTCTGCCCGGACGGATCTCGTCTTCAAAGCAGGTGGTCCTTCCGTTGAGGCCCTCCGGAATCACCCTGGCCCGTCCCTCCATATTTTTCTCTAATATACTCGTCCATCTCAAGTCATATGGATACCGGAAACCATTTTCCGGATTATAGCCGTATGTATTTGAATCACCGTAACACAGAATTGTCTTCATGAGAAACCTCCTTATAGAATAAAAACAGCCGCTTCTTATCATCGTCATAAGAAGCGGTTGCTCTGTATCGTTTATTATAATACCTGATTTAAGAAATTGATGGTTCTTGGTTCCTTTGGATTGGCCAGCAGTTCATGCGGTTCTCCCTGTTCGACGATATATCCGCCGTCCATGAAAATAATACGGTCCGCAACTTCTCTCGCAAAGCCCATCTCATGTGTCACAACAACCATGGTCATTCCATTCTTGGCCAGCTGTTTCATAACATTTAAAACTTCACCGACCATCTCCGGGTCCAGTGCACTGGTCGGCTCATCAAACAGCATGATGTCAGGATGCATGGCAAGCGCCCTCGCAATCGCCACACGCTGTTTCTGTCCTCCGGAAAGCTGTGCCGGATAGACATCAGCCTTTTCTTCGAGTCCCACATCTTTCAGCAAATTTCTTCCGACCGTCTTGGCCTCGTCCAATGTCATTTTCTTTAACTGTACCGGAGCCATTGTAATGTTTTCCAGCACGGTCTTGTGAGGAAACAGATTAAAATGCTGAAACACCATGCCGATATTCTCTCTCACTTTATTAATATCTGTACCCTTGTCTGTGATGTCGAATCCGTCGACAACAACTTCTCCTCCGGTGATCGTTTCAAGTCGGTTAAGACACCTTAAAAATGTACTCTTTCCGGAACCGGAAGGTCCGATCAGACATACGACCTCTCCGTCTGCGACTTCCAGATCCATTCCTTTTAATACCTCTAGCTCACCAAAACTCTTGACCAGCCCTTTTACTTGAACCTTCACTTTTTTATTATCTTTATTTTCCATAAGACAACTTCCTTTCCACAATATTTGCCACCTTAGAAAGGATGGTGCAGATCACCAGGTAATAGATGGCTGCCATCACATAAATGCTCATGACAGAGGTCGGCTCGTTTGCAGTAATGATCTGGCTGTTCATCGTAAGCTCCCGGATACCGATAGCATAAACCAGTGATGTATCCTTAATGGAAATGATGAACTGATTAATGATGGATGGAAGCATGGTCCTGATAGCCTGAGGAAGGATTACTTTTGACATAGCCTTCCCGTAAGGCAGTCCCAGACTCCTTGCTGCCTCCATCTGACCCTTGTCCACAGATTCGATTCCACCCCGGACAATCTCTGCCATATAAGCTCCGGCGTTTAAACTGAGGGCTACAACGGCAGCCACAAAAGGACCTCCGAAATCATCCCAGTTTAAATCCATAGGCTGCAGAAAGGCTCCCGCCACTCCATAGTACATAATAAATACCTGTACGACAAGAGGAGTTCCCCGGATAATATCTACGTAAATTTTGCAGATAATATTCAGTATCTTGTTTTTTGATACGCTGAACATACCAAAAATAATACCGATGATGCTGGCACAGATCAGAGAAGCCAGGGCAAGCTGCAGTGTCAGTCCCAGCGCCGTCAAGAATGACGGAAAATACTGTTGAAATAGTTCTATAAAGTTCATAATCTGTCCGCCTACTTAGTCTTTGTATATTTATCTACAATTTCCTGATATTTTCCGTTGTCTTTGATCTTCTTTAATCCGCTGTTAAACTTCTCTACAAGTTCAGAGTTTTTGCCCTTCTTTACAGCAAATCCATACTGGCTTCCGCTCTCGGATGTGAAAGCAACCTGTAATTTAAGATTCTTCTGACCGATCTGATAAGAAATGACAGGGAAGTCTTCAAAACATGCAGCTGCATTTCCTGTCAGCACTGCCTGGTACATGGTCGGTGAATCCTTGAACTGTCTTACTTTATATCCATATTTTTCAGCATTTTCGTTGGCATATGTGGCACCTACCGTACCTACCTTTGCTGCTACTGTCTTTCCTTTCAGGCTGGAAAGTGCTTCTTTTTCTGCTTTTTTCTTGTCTTTTATATTATCAAATGTTTTTCCGCCCTTTTTCACAGCGAAAGCTACTTTAGAATCGTAGTAAGCCTCAGAAAAATCATATTTCTGCTTTCTTTCCTTCGTAATAGACATACCCGCGATCATACCGTCGCTCTGTCCGGACTCCACAGATGCCATGGCAGCGTCAAATCCTACTGCAGTCACTTTGTATTTGAATCCTTCTTCTTTTGCAATCGCTTCTAATAAATCAAGGTCGATTCCTACACGGTTTCCATCCTTATCTTCAAATTCGAATGGTGTAAATGTGGTGTCAGACGCAATCTTATATGTCTTTTCCTTGGAGTCTTTCTTATTTCCGCCGCCGCATGCAACCAGGCTGATTCCCATGACAGCTGCGAGACCTACTGCTAAAACTTTTTTCAATCTCATTCCTTTTTCCTCCTAAATGATAATATTCGTGTCTTTCCGTTATGAAAAAGTACACACTAATAAATATTATATCTTATTTTGAAGAATTGGTCAAACTCTCTTCAATTTGGTCTTTTAGTGACGGTTTTTGATCTTCAGCCACTTCTGTGATAGATTTCACCAGTCCTGCAATACCCTGGATTTCTGATGGGATAATGATCTTTGTCGCTTTTCCGTCAGCCGCTTTTGCGAATGCCTCCAGGCTCTTTAACTGCAGAACTGCGTTGTCTGCAGAGGCTTTCTTTAAGAATTCAATACCATCTGCATTCGCCTGCTGGATCTGTTTGATCGCTTCCGCCTGGCCTTCTGATTCCCTGATCGTCGCTTCTTTGTTCGCTTCTGCGCGCAGAATTGCGGATTCTTTATCACCCTCTGCTTCCAGGATCACAGATTCCTTATGTCCTTCTGCACGAAGAATAGAAGATTTCTTTTCACCTTCCGCACGAAGGATTGCCTCCCTCCGCTCTCTTTCCGCTTTCATCTGTTTTTCCATAGCATCCTGAATTGCTGCCGGAGGAATAATGTTTTTCAATTCCACACGGTTGACTTTGATTCCCCATGGGTCTGTCGCCTCATCCAGGGTAGCACGCATCTTTGTATTGATCGTTTCTCTGGATGTCAGTGTCTGGTCGAGTTCCAGATCACCGATGATGTTTCTAAGTGTTGTAGCCGTCAGGTTTTCGATCGCCATGATTGGATTCTCGACTCCGTAGGAATAGAGCTTTGGATCTGTGATCTGAAAGTAAACTACGGTGTCGATCTGCATGGTAACATTATCTTTCGTGATGACCGGCTGAGGCGGAAAATCCACAACCTGTTCCTTCAAGTTAACTCTTCTTGCCACACGATCAATGAACGGGACCTTGATGTGAAGCCCTACAGACCACGTTTCCTTGAATGCTCCCAGACGTTCCACCACATAGGCATTTGCCTGCGGAACGATCCGGATGCTGGAAAGCATCGCCATGATGATAATAAAAAATAAGATCAATAATAAAATAAACATTCTGCACCTCCTACTTCTTGCTCACGATTAGTTTCACGCCTTGAATTTCCTCTACGATTACCTCTGTCTCTTCCGGGATCTCATCATCATCGGCAGAACGCGCTGTCCACTCCATTCCCTGGATATAGACCATTCCCTGTCCTTTGATATTGACGATTCTTTTCTTTACGATCCCTGTCTTCCCGATCAGGCTTTCTGCATTGGTCTTTTCCGTCTTGTTGTTCAGATATTTTTGGGCCCATGGCCTTGCAAATACAAAAACCACACAGGAAACTGCCACAGCCAGGATCAGCTGCCCGAAAAACGGCAGACCCAGCGCCGCACCGATGGCTGCTGCTAAAGATCCCACCGCAAACCAAATACTGGTAAGTCCCAATGTCAGAATTTCAAGCAACAGGAAAACAGCTACCGCAATCAACCAGTATACCGTATACATAATCAGCTACCTCCTTTTTTCTGCCTCCTGGCCTCATACATAAGAAGTCCTCCGGCCATAGCTGCATTTAATGATTCGACCCGGCCTTCCATGGGAATTCTGATCCTCTTGTCTGCCAGCGCCGCGATTCTGTCTGTCAGTCCATTCCCCTCATTGCCGATGAGAAATGCGCTGATCTTATCGTATGATTCATCTGTATAGTCTGTGCCGTTCAAGTGTGCCGCATACACATGTACCGACTGCTGCCTTAAATACTCCACCGTTTCGGCAAGATCCTCTGTATAAGTGAATGGAACCCGGAATATAGAGCCCATCGTAGACCTTATGACTTTAGGATTATAGATATCCACAGTATCCCTGCTCATGATGATGCCGCTCACACCGGCTCCTTCTCCCGTCCGAATCAGCGTCCCCAGGTTTCCCGGGTCCTGCAGATTCTCCAGAAGAAGAATACTGCTTCCGCTGCGCTTTAGTATCTCAGAGAGAGTCGATTGTTTCATCTTCACAAGGGACAAGATCCCCTGAGGCGTCTCCGTATCCGAAATCTCACGGAACACTTTAGGCGAAACCTCTTCAAACGGAATACCTTTCAGTTCTTCCCCATGCAGCTTTAAAAAGTCACTGGAAACAAAAACCTTTGCCCTCTGCTCTTCCGGAATCTCCCGGAAAATTCGAAGGCCCTCAGCCACAAATAATCCGGTTCTTTTCCTCTCCCTGGAACTTTTTTTAAGCTTTATCACCTGTCTGATCTGCTTATTCTGTACCGTTGTAATCATAAGTTATTCCTTTATCTGAGCTTGATTAAGTCCTCTTTATTCCCGATGACGATCAGGCTGTCACGTTCATTCAGAATCTGATCGGGATCCGGCGCTCCGTTAAAGTCCTCGCCGCTGTGAATCGCCACTACATTGATGTTGTATTTCCCCCGGATGTCCAGCTGGCGCAGATTTTTTCCGACCCATCCCTTTTTCAGGTGAATCTCTACAATACTCGTCTTTGAGGAAAGGTCAAAAAGATCCATCACTTTCCCGCTGACCAGATTGTAGGCAGTCCTTGCTCCCATCTCTTCTTCCGGATATACCACCTCATCGGCACCGATCCTTTTGAGTATCTCTCCTTTCAGTCTGCCATCGGCTTTGGCGAGAATATACGGAACTCCGATCTCTTTAGCAATCATCAAAGCCATCACACTGGCCTCCAGACTCTCCGCGGTAGCAATGACAAGCCCATCCATTTCTTCCAGACCGATACTGTTCATCACCTCCATGTCCGTAACATCCGCACAGACTGCGCAGGTGACATAATCAACAATATCCCGGACCAATTCTTCCTTCTGATCCACTGCCAGCACTTCGGCGCCGTCTTTCATCAGGTTCAGAGCCACACTCTTTCCAAACTTTCCGAGGCCGAGCACCGCATATGATTTTCCCATCTTTCTTACTCCTTTATATATCATCGTATAAAATATATTCCTGCAAAACACAATTTGTACTGTAGAAACTATCTCCATTGTTCACATGATTGGAGTGAGGCATTCTAAGAGCCGAACGAAAATCATGTGAACAATGCCTTTATCCTAAAATTATATCTTCTTCCGGATATGTTGCCAATACTTTCTTTTTGCCGCGGACTGCGAAACCGACTGCCAGAGACACCGGCCCGACTCTGCCAAGATACATGGTGATGATGATCGCCAGCCTCCCGATCACACTCAAGTCCGGGGTCAGACCTTTGCTCAGACCCACAGTGCCCAGCGCAGAGACACACTCATAGCATGTATCCATAAAGGAGGCTGAATCGGATACCAGTACGACTAAAATAGAAGACAGCAGTACAATCAAATTGACACAGATAATGGTCAGTGCTTTCGGTATGACTGTCATCGGTATCGTTCTTTTAAAAATATGAATCGCACCCTCCTGCTTCACTGTCACAAGCACACAGTATACTAACACAACAAACGTCACAGTCTTTACTCCTCCGGCCGTTCCCACCGGCGATCCTCCGATAAACATTAGGATCATAGAGATCAGTGAAGATCCTTCTGTCAGTGCAGCCTGAGGCACTGTCTCAAATCCTGCAGTCCTCACCGTGACAGACTGGAACATGGATGCCATCAGTTTATTGCCAAGTGACAGATTGCCTATGGTTTTAGTATTTGCAAATTCAAAGATAAAAATGAAGACTGTACCAATAAAAATTAAGATGACCGTAGTAGACAGCACGATTTTAGAGTGCAGCTTCAGTTTCCCAAAAGCTCTTTTTAACGGAAACTCCCTGTGAATTAATCCGCGGAAGACCCTGAGCAGGTCTCTCCACACAATAAAACCAAGCCCGCCCAGCACGATCAGTCCCATGACCGTAAAATTCACAACCGGATTCGTAATATAGCTTCTCAGACTGTCGGTCTGTATAATATCGATGCCCGCATTGCAGAATGCGGATACAGAATTAAACACAGATGCCCAGATGCCGTATCTCACACCGAACTCAGGGATAAACTGGGTTGCAAACAGCGCCGCACCGATTCCCTCTATAATAAAAGTACCTTTTAAAATCTTCCTTACCAGCTCAATAAGGCCGGACATTGTATTCAAGCTGAAGGACTCCTGAATCAGCATCCTGTTTTTCATTGTCAGCTTTTTTTTCAGAAACAGGAACATTCCTGTGGTAAATGTAATCACGCCCAGTCCGCCCAGCTGTATCAGCACAAGGATCACAAGCTGGCCGAAGGTGCTCCAGTAAGTCATCGTCGTCTCAACCACCAGTCCGGTTACACAGACTGACGTTGTCGATGTAAAAAGTGCGTTAATATACGGCGTGGCTTCGCCGCTTTTTGACGAAATCGGCAATGTCAGCAGCACAGACCCAATCAGTATGACAAATAAGAATCCAAACAAAATAATATGGACCGGCTTAATCTTTTTCATTCCCTTTCAATTCTCCTTACATACAGAAAAAGCCATCTTTAAAAGATCGCTTTTTCCATAAAATCTTTTTATTTTCCAAGTAAATGGGCAATCTGTAATTGATAATCATCCACATGCTTTTCCATTGCCAGTCCCTCGTCCATATCGATGTCCATGAACTTGCCGTTCTGGTATCCGACGATGCGGTTGCTCTTTCCTGCACATAAGAGATCCACCGCATAAGCTCCCATCATAGAAGCATATACCCTGTCTTTGGCGGTCGGGCTTCCGCCTCGCTGCATATGTCCTAAAATAGTAGCTCTTGTCTCGATTCCTGTAGCCGCCTCAATTCTCTTGGCCATACCGTAGGAGTGTCCGACACCTTCTGCATTAATGATCATGTGATGTGTCTTTCCTAAAGCTCTGTTCCTGAGCAGGTGTTCAATGATCTGCTGTTCCAGCTTCGGCATATTGCCGTCAAAACTTTCAGGAATCAGGATATCCTCTGCTCCTGTTGCCATTCCGCACCACAGTGCGATATATCCGGCACCCCGTCCCATAACCTCGACAATGCTGCAGCGCTCGTGGGATGTAGATGTATCTCTGATCTTATCGATCGCTTCCATGGCTGTGTTGACTGCCGTATCAAAACCGATTGTATACTCGGTACATGCAATGTCTAGATCGATCGTTCCCGGAATTCCAATGGTGTTGATTCCAAGTTCCGCAAGCCTCTGGGCTCCCTGGAAAGAACCGTCTCCTCCGATAACTACCAGTCCGTCGATCCCCTGTTCCCGGCACACTTCTGCGCCCCTTTTCTGTCCTTCCGGTGTCTTAAACTCATCACAGCGGGCGGTAAATAAAATTGTACCTCCCCGTGAAATACTGTCTGCAGTATGTCTTGAAGTCAGATCGATGATATCTTCATTCAATAACCCATTATAACCTTTTCTAATACCTTTTACATTTAAACCGCGCTCCAGGCCGACCCTTACGACTGCTCTGGTGGCAGCATTCATAGCCGGTGCATCTCCTCCGCTGGTCAGTACTCCAATTGTTCTTACTTTCGGTGTTCCCATGTTATAATCCTCCAAATAATAGCATAAAATTATATTTTGTTAGACTCATTTTAATGCATTTGTTAAAAGTTTTCAATATAATTATTTTAACCCTGTCTTCTTGACTCTGATGTTTCCCTTCCCATACTGTTCTCCAAGAGCATAAATGAGTTCATCCTCACTGTTTACCGCATACATCCGGTCCAGCCTGTTCACGGCTCTCTCTTTCCGACAGTAGACGATGACAGGATTGCTGCCCTGATGTGATTTCAGAATGTCATAAAAACGGTCCTGTTCTGCAAAAAAACGGTCTTTATCATCAAACTGCACCCAGACTTCCTGTGCAAGATCATCAAACACAGTAATCTGGCTGCTGACCATCTTGCTCTCTTCCTCCGAAATCGAAGTATTTCCTTTTACAAAGATTTTGGCATCCTCCTTCAAAAGGTGCTGGTACTTATTAAATTCTCTGGGGAAAACAATGACCTCAACCGTTCCCATCAGATCCTCCAGTGTCAGAAATGCCATATTCTGATTGGTCCTGGTGAGTTTCACCTTCATATCACTGATGATGCCGCCGATAATACAAGTCTGTTTATCCCTCAGCACCGGCTGTCCCGTGTCCTCCTCAGCTGTAAAATCTGCAGTGCTGGCCGTTGTGAGCCGCTCCAGAATCTCCACATCATCTTCCAGCGGATGTCCGCTTACATAGATCCCAAGCACTTCTTTTTCCATGGCCAGTCTCTGCTCTTTATCAAATTCCCCAACGTCAGGATATTCTATCTCAAAGTTCTTCTGCTGGTCCTCCGACATAAAGTCCAAAATACTCATCTGCCCGGAAATCTCATGCTTCCGCTCCTTCTGGATGCTTTCCAAAATACTTGCATATACGAACATCTGCTGTTTCCTTGTATATCCAAGTTCGTCCAGCGCTCCGGATTTTATCAGGCTTTCCACGGTCCTTTTGTTCATTTCTTTGCTGGAAAGCCGTTCTATCAGATCCCTTAGGCTATTGTAGCTGCCGCCCTCGGATCTTTCCCGTAAAATCTCTTCAATGACCGGCTTTCCAAGGCTCTTTATGGCGCTCAGTCCATACCGGATGCATCCGTCATCCACAGAAAATGCCCCGTCTCCCTTATTTATATCCGGCGGAAGAATCTTAATTCCCATTTTCCTGCATGCATAAATATATTCAGATACTTTATTAGTGTTTCCCAAAACAGAGGTCAGCAATGCGGCCATAAATTCTTTCTGATAATGACATCTCAAAAAAGCGGTCTGGTAGGCAACGACCGCATAGGCTGCTGCATGGGACTTGTTGAAAGCATATTTAGCAAAGTCCAGCATCTCATCCCATATGTGATTTGCCGTCTTCTCGTCGATTCCGTTTTTTATACAGCCCGGGATGCCCTCTTTTTCATTTCCGTAGACAAAATTCTTCCGCTCCCTGACCATGACATCGCCCTTTTTCTTAGACATGGCACGGCGAACAAGATCACTGCGGCCAAGAGTATAGCCGGCCAGCTCCATAACGATCTGCATCACCTGTTCCTGATATACGATGCAGCCATACGTAGGCTTCAGAATCTTCTCCAGCTGCGGGCAGTCATAACGGATACTGTCTTTGTCCACCTTCCCTTTTACATATCTCGGAATAAAATCCATGGGCCCCGGACGGTAAAGGGAAATTCCAGCGATAATCTCTTCCAGACTCTCCGGCTTCAGTTCCTTCATAAATGTTTTCATGCCGCCGCTTTCCAGCTGGAACACGCCTTCTGTCCGCCCCTGACTGATCATTTCATATACCTTGGGATCTTCTGTGTCGATCTTATTTATGTCGAAAGGCTTTCCTTCCCTTTTCTCGATCAGATGGACTGCATCCTGGATAACGGTAAGAGTCCTTAGGCCCAGGAAATCCATTTTCAATAGTCCCAGTTCCTCAATGGTTGTCATCGTAAACTGGGTCGTTACGGCGTCATCCGCTCCTTTCGCCAAAGGCACAAATTCGTCGATGGAGTCTTTGCCGATCACCACGCCTGCTGCATGCATGGAGGCGTGTCTCGGCAGGCCTTCCAGCCTCCTGGACATGTCAATCAGATACTTGGTCTCCTCGTCTTCCGCATATGCCTTCTTCAGGTCAGGACTTTTTTTCAGTGCCCCCTCGATGGTGATATTGAGTTCATTGGGCACCATCTTTGCAATCCCGTCTACCTTTGCATATGGAATATCAAGAACCCTGCCCACATCACGGATCACGGCCCTCGCTGCCATAGTTCCGAATGTAATGATCTGAACAACCTTATCCTTGCCGTACTTTTCAACCACATAGTCTATGACTTCCTGTCTTCGCTCATAACAGAAATCGATATCAATATCCGGCATGGAAACACGTTCCGGATTCAGGAATCTCTCGAACAGGAGCTGATATTTGATCGGCTCGATGTCCGTGATCTCCAGACAGTAAGACACAATACTTCCGGCTGCGGACCCGCGGCCGGGACCTACGGCAATACCATGTTCTTTGGCATAGTGGATAAAATCCCAAACGATGAGAAAGTAATCCACATATCCCATATTTTCAATGGTTTTCAGCTCAAATTCCAGGCGCTCCCTGAGTTCTTCAGTCACATCGTCATAGCGGCGGCAGATGCCCTCTTCACAGAGCTTTCTTAAATAAGAAGTCGATGTATCACCTTCCGGCACATCAAATTTCGGCACCTTCTGCTCACCGAAGATGATCTCAACATTGCACCGCTCGGCGATCTTTCCGGTGTTTTCCACTGCCTGCCTGGCATACGGAAAAAGCCGCTCCATTTCTTCCGGGGACTTGAGATAATACTGTCCGCCTTCATATCTCATTCTGTCCTCATCAGCGACCTTTTTCCCTGTCTGGATACAGAGCAGAATATCATGGGGTTCCACGTCCTCCGCAAATGTATAGTGGATATCATTGGTTGCCACCAGTTCGATTCCGGTCTCCTTTGACATCTTGATCAGCGCAGAATTTACCGTTGTCTGCTCACTGATCCCGTGATCCTGCAGTTCCAAAAAGAAATTGCCTTTTCCATAAATCCTCTCAAATCTCAAGGCCGTCTCTTTCGCCTTTTCATAATCTCCTTCCCTGATGTAAGTCGGAATCTCTCCTCCCAGGCAGGCGCTCAGCGCAATAAGTCCCTCACTGTAACGTTCGAGCACTTCATAATCCACCCGCGGCTTATAGTAAAATCCTTCCGTAAATCCTCTGGATACGATCTTCATCAGATTGTGATATCCACGGTCATTTTCTGCCAGAAGCACCAGATGAAAATAATTACTGCTGCCCTGTCTGGCTTCTTTTTCAAATCTTGATCCGGGTGTCACATAGATCTCACATCCAAGGATAGGTTTAATTCCTTCTGCCTTTGCAGCCTTATAAAAGTCAATGACTCCGTACATGACGCCGTGGTCTGTGATAGCAATGCTGTCCATCCCCAGTTCTTTGGTATGATGCACAAGCTCCTTGATCTTACTGGAGCCGTCCAGTAGACTGTATTCTGTATGAACATGTAAGTGTGTAAAACTCATGGAATTCTCTCCTGTACTTATTCTTCGCCCGGCCTCTGGGGCTCATCGTAAATATTATGTCCGGTTTCCAGGACTTTTCCCTCTACCGTAAACTTCATTGCCTTAGCATCAAGATTCTCACAGATGGTTTTTGTCACTGCCTGTACCGTCAGCACCTCGCCGGAGCTCCCCATCTTGCGCAGTGTCTTCTCAAATGCTTTATTGAAGTCGATATAGGCGGTCTGCTTCTTAATCTGAAAGGAATTGATTCTGGTCCCTTCCTCCAAAGTCCCCATCTTCATCATCTCTTTCAGCAACTTCCCGGCCGTCACGTCCTCAATCTTAACCTTTCCGTTAATCAGGGTCTCCACATTGTCATCCGGTGCATAAATCGTGCACTCTCTTACAACCGGTTTCTTGGAATCTGTCTCTGCGGCATCGGATTTTTCCCCTGCCGCCGTTTTCTTTTTGGCTGTGTTTTCCTTCCCGGCTGCTGCCTCTGCAGTGGTCTTTTCTGCCTGTTTCGTATCTTTACTGCATCCGGCCAGTCCCGCAGCTGCTGCCACAGCCAAAAGTCCGGCAAATATCAGTTTTTTCTTTCTCATAACAGTGTCCTCCTTAAATTTATCGAACAACATTTCTATACAGATTAGATTTTACCACAAATCCGTATCCTGTGCTATAATGCTAAAGAAAAGATAAGAAGTTAAAGGAGTAAGATTATGGAACATATGACCATTCAGGATATTTTAGCAGCAACCGGCGGCACTCTCTTATGCGGCGATGCCTCTATGCCAATAAATCGTCTCAGCACTGATTCCAGAGATGTAGGGCCTCATACATTATTCGTACCGATCGTCGGTGAGCGGGTAAACGCTCATAAGTTTGTAGAAAGTGCCCTAAAGGACGGGGGAGCTTCTCTGACCCAGGAACATGAGCAGGCGGAAGGCCCTCATCCTATTATAAAAGTGCCGGACACCTTAAAAGCCATGCAGCAGATCGCGTCTTTTTATAGAAACAAGATGTCACTGCCCATCATCGGCATTACCGGAAGTGTCGGAAAAACTACGACGCGGGAAATGATCGCCCATGTACTGAAAGGAAAATACCGGGTATTTGAAACTGTCGGAAACCAGAATAGTCAGGTGGGCGTGCCTCTGACTCTGGACCGTCTCACTTCCAGAGATCAGATCGGGGTGCTGGAAATGGGCATGAGTGAACCGGGACAGATTACAATCCTCGGAGACATCATCCGCCCAAACGCTGCGGTAGTCACAAATGTTGGTGTCTCCCACATCGAGCAGATGGGAAGCCGGGACAATATCTGCCGGGAAAAACTGGATATCCAGAACGGTCTGCCTGAAAACAGCGTGCTGTATTTGAACGGCGACAATGATATGATTCGTAAACACATCGGTTATGTGACACATCCCTATGAATTCTTTGGATTTTCAGAAGACTGCTCTTATCGCGCGGAAGGAACAGAAGAAATCCATGGTCAGACCCATTTTACCTTCGTCCATGAAAATATGAAAGAACCGGTCATTTTAAATGTTCTGGGGGATCACAATGTGTCCAATGCCCTTGCAGCAATCGCCCTGGGCCTTGCCTATGAGGTTCCGATGGAAACGATCAAACGGCAGCTTGCCACATTCTCCGGACAGCGCCAGAATATCCTTAAAATACACGGGTACACGGTCATTGATGACGCCTACAATGCCAGCCCCGATTCCATGAAAGCAGGTCTTAAAATCTTGTCCGATTATAAGGACAGCGGAAGAAAAATCGCGGTTCTGTCCGATATGCTGGAGCTGGGACCGGACTCTCCGGATTACCACAGGGAAGTCGGCGAATTTTTGGGCACGGCAGATATTACGGATCTGTACATCACCGGAACCCTTTCCAAAAAATATGCAGAAGCTGCACAAAAAAAGAATCTCTCACTAAAAACGAAATGGTTTTCCTCCAATGATGAGCTGATATCTTATTTAAAGGATTATTTAAAAGAAAATGATGTAGTGCTGATCAAAGCATCTAATGGGATGAAGCTGTATGAAGTTGCAAAAGCTCTTGAGTAAGAATTGAAAACTTTGGCGTATAAGCGTATACAAAATGAAAGGCCTTCCACCTGGCGATGGAAGGCCTTTCATTATACCAAAATACACTTAATGTGTGAGAGAGGGTTATCTCTAATTCAAGGGAGGGAACCTTGAATTTAGATTTATTATACATCATATTTCAGATTTGTGTGCGTCAATGTAATAAATGGCTGTTTTATTGTCATGAAAACTTTTCCTCATCCTTATTTTCCCTATTTCATTACCGTTTATCTTATATTTTCCCCGTTTATTTTTTATAGCTTTTTCTTCTATTCAGCGTCTTTTTTGACATTTTTCGTCTGCTGTGCTACTTTAAATAGATAAATCGGAGAAAATTCTCTCAGGGAAGAGTACATTGATCTCCGGTTTTCTTCATTATTTAATATAAAAAAAGGAGATTAATATGAAAAACCAAACATTTACGTCCCCTCATGATCTGGAGGGAAAAATCCCCCTCCCTCAGGCCGTCCTTTTAGGACTGCAGCATGTCCTGGCAATGTTTGCAGGCAATCTGACTCCGATCATCTTGATCGCCGGTGCCTGCGGCATCGGTGCAGGCAGCCCTCTTCAGGTATCTATTTTGCAGAATGCCATGCTGGTGGCCGGACTCGTAACCTTTGTACAGCTGTTCACCATCGGGCCGGTGGGCGCACGCCTTCCAGTCGTCATGGGCACCAGCTCCGGCTTTATCGGAGTATGTTCCGGAGTGGCAGCCTCCATGGGCGGCGGAGTAGCCGCATACGGAGCCATTCTGGGAGCAAGCATTATTGGCGGCCTGTTTGAAGGAGTTCTGGGATTTTTCTTAAAGCCCCTCAGGAGGTTCTTTCCGTCTGTGGTCACCGGTACGGTGGTCATGGCCATCGGCCTGTCCCTGATCTCTGTGGGAATCAACTCTTTCGGAGGCGGATCCGGTGCAGGGGATTTCGGTTCTCTCCCAAACCTTTTTGTGGGAGCCGTGGTGCTGATCGTGATCGTTGTGTTAAAACATTTCACAAAAGGCGTAACCAGCAGTTCTTCTATTTTGATCGGTGTTATCGCGGGATATATTCTCTGCGCTGTCATGGGCTTATTCCTGCCCACCACTTATACAAATGCTGAGGGTGCCGTGCAGACAGCTTCCTGGGTTTTAAACTGGGATAAAGTAGCCGATGCCGGCTGGTTTTCTCTTCCGAAACTCATGCCCGTCAAAATCGTATTTGACCTGAAAGCTATCATACCGATCGCCATTATGTTCATCGTGACTTCTGTCGAGACGATAGGGGACATTTCCGGCATCACTGAGGGCGGATTGTCCAGAGAAGCTACTGATAAAGAGCTCTCCGGCGGTGTAATCTGTGACGGTCTGGGATCTTCCTTCGCTTCTGTCTTCGGAGTGCTTCCGAATACATCCTTCAGCCAAAATGTAGGACTTGTGGGAATGACAAAGGTTGTCAATTTATACTCTATCGCCATGGGCGCAGGCTTCCTCGTGATCTGCGGACTGTTTCCGAAACTGGCCGCTTTAGTTTCTATCATGCCCCAGTCCGTGCTCGGCGGAGCTGCGGTTATGATGTTCGCTTCCATCGTAGTCAGCGGAATCCAGCTGATCACCAAGGATGGAGTAAGCAACCGGATTGTAACCATCGTATCTGTGGCATTAGGACTCGGCTATGGGCTCGGCGCCAACTCCCAGGCTCTGGCAAATCTCCCTCAGGCGGTTCAGCTGATCTTCGGCGGCTCCGGGATCGTTCCCGCGGCTCTGGTTGCTATCGTCTTAAATGTAGCGATACCAAAGGAAAAAACAGACAATTAATCATCGTTTCAGGAGGAAGATCATATGAAAATTACGACTCTCATTGAGAATCAGGCTCCGGACTCTCTGTGCCGAGAGCACGGACTGGCTGTACATATGGAATACAAAGGAAAAAATTATCTTCTGGACACCGGCGCCTCCGGACAGTATGTAGAAAATGCGCACCGGCTTGGCATCCGCCTTTCCGATGTGGATGCGGCCTTTCTCTCTCACGCCCATTATGATCACTCCGGCGGATACCGTGAATTCTTTTCCGAGAATTCAAAAGCGGTGCTTTATCTTCAAAATACTGTCAGAGAAAATTGTTATTCTAACTTCCTGCTCTACAGGCAATACATCGGAGTACCGAAGGGTCTCCTGGAAAAATATCGAAGCCGCCTTAGATTTGTGTCAGGTACGACAGAGACAGAGCCCGGTGTCTGGACAGTTTCACACAACATTCCCGGACTTTCGGAAAGGGGCCGCAGCGGGCACATGTATATTAAGGCAAAAAACAGTTTCAGGCCTGATGATTTCAGCCACGAACAGAGTCTCGTCTTTGAACGCGAACATGATCTTGTGCTGTTCAACAGCTGTTGCCATGCGGGTGTTGTTTCTATCGTTGATGAAGTCAATCATGCCCTGAAGGCAACGGGTAAGAAAGTCTCTTATGTATTCGGCGGTTTTCACACCATGGGACTCCGGGGTCCAGGCAGTATGAGCGGTCGGCCGGAAGACATCCAAGCGCTGGGAAGACATCTTCTCAATCGGGGTATCTCCTGTGTGTATACCGGCCACTGCACGGGTATTCCCGCTTTCCGCATATTGAAAAAAACAATGAAAGAAAAAGTGCGCTATATGAAAACAGGCAGCGTCATCAGATTATAGGTAAACATTTGAGAAAAGGAAGATGCATTCTTGCGCATCTTCCTTTTCTTTACCAGAGCTGAAATGCTTCAGCCAGCTTTCTGACTTGTTCTTCCGAGATTCCTCTTTGTATCTTTCCCCCGTTCAGCAGATAAACCTGAGCGTTTTTTTCCACCGTCTCTATCAGACCTATTGTATCTTCAAAAGACTTTCCTGCCGCAAAAATTCCATGATATGGCCAGAGCACCACCCGGTACTGCTCCATTTTCTTTGCCGTGGCTGGTCCGATTTCTCCTTCTCCGCACACCATCCACGGGAGCATGCCGAGCCCTTCCGGAAACACAAGCACACACTCAGAGTTCAGACTCCACATGGTTTTCGTAAATGCCTGCTCTTCTGTCTCATGGGCAAAGGTCATCGCGATAGTGTGGGTCGGGTGACAGTGCATGATCAGTTTATTGTTTGCATCGGACTGTAATCTTGCCCGGTGGCACAGCATATGAGCCGGAAATTCACTGGTCGGCCGGTTTCTTCCCTCGTCGAACCCCCAGAGCACGCTGAGTTTTCCGTCATCAATCCTTATAATTCCCAGGTCTTTCCTAGGATGTTTATGAATTGTTCTGAAAAAGGCTCCTGCCCTGGTCACAAGAAAATATTTTCCGCTCAGCCCGCCGGTGTCAAATTTTATCGGTATGCTGTTCAAAATGTTACTCTGGGACAGCCATGTATTCACCTCATCCTCTGAGAGCAGGTACGAAAGATTTCCAGCATGGTTTTCTCCCCATCCTGCCTCCCAGAAATATCGGCATGACTCCACTGCCTCTTCCATAAACGGTGCCTTCATCACTCTGTCCGTCATTGTTTACCTCCCTGTAAAGACCTTGTATATTCATACATACTCTGAAATATGATAGAAACAGAAACCGCTCCCGCATCCTCATAGCCCAGAGACCGCTCTCCCAAAAACTTCGCTCTCCCAAATTTGGCAGTATAGTTTTTTGTATTTTCTGCTCCCTCGGCAGCTACTTTCCATGCAGTCTTTAACAGCTCCTCAATTTCTCTTTCTTCAGATTCCTCCATGGCCCTTACTGCGGGAGCAAGGGCATCAATCATCGTCTTATCGCCTTCATCGGCTCCTCCGGCAGACTTAATTCTTTTAAGACCGCTTTCACACATTCCCCTCAGCAGTTCAGCATCCAGCTTTTCCTGCTCTGGCTGCTTTAAAATACCTAGAAAAATGGCCGAGAAAATAACTCCCGAAGCGCCTCCCATGGAATTCATCATCGCCATGCCGAGACCTCCGAAGATCTCACGGATTGTCTGCGGCTGCTCTTCGGCCAGGAACTTCTTCACCGCCGTAAATCCCCGCTCGATCCCCATACCGTGATCCCCGTCTCCGGTTTTTCCGTCGATCTCACACAGCAGATCTTTTTTCCCTATCATTTGATCCGCCACATAGTTCATCATTTCCGATACATTGGCGGCGTTCATCTCCTTCATCTTCTTACCCGTCCTTTCCATACTTTTGGGTATAACACCGTGTACAGGCCGGCTGATCATACAGCCGTTTCAGCTCCTCATCCAATATAAATAAGGAGACAGACGCACCGGCCATTTCCAGTGAAGTACAGTACTTTCCGACAATGTTGTCATATAAGATGACTCCTGCTTCTTTTAACAGCTCACATGCCTTTTTGTTAATGATGTAAAGTTCCAGATCAGTTGTGGCTGCCATTCCGTTTACAAGAAGCACTGCCTCCCTGCCTTTCAGATCTCCAAATTCTTCTTTAAGATCGCCAATCATTTTTTCTGTCAGTTCATCCGCAGATACGAGTGACTCTCTGGAAATCCCCGGTTCGCCATGAATCCCCATGCCGTACTCATATTCCTCTTCTCCCAGTTCAAAATTCGGTGGGTTTCCGGGAATAGAACACGGAGTTATTGCGATTCCGATGGTTCGCACATGCTCATTGGCTCTCTCTGCTGCTTCTTTCACCTCTTCAAGAGAATATCCGAGTTCTGCCGCGGCCCCTGCTGCCTTGGCAACAAACAGAATGCCTGCCACTCCCCGCCTTCCCTTCTTATCCTCCTTTGGGGCAGAGGCAATATCATCATTGACAATGACATGGGAGACTTTCACTCCCTCCATCGATGCCAGGTCCTCCGCCACATCAAAGTTCATGGTATCTCCGGCATAATTCCAGATCAGACATAAAACGCCCTTCCCCTGATCTGCCGCCTTGATCGTTTCCTTGATCGTGTATGGATCAGGAGAAGCAAAAACATTCCCCACTGCCGCTCCGGTAAGCATTCCTTTTCCGACCAGTCCGGAGAGCATTGGTTCATGACCGCTGCCTCCACCAGATACAATGGCTGTTTTTCCATTCCTCTCTTTTGAAATAATTCCGCACGCATCCGGCACTTTTTCATATAAATCTCCATTGGCGTATAACAGTCCCTGTAAACTTTCCTCCACCACTTTCAGAGGATCGTTGATGATTTTCTTCATTTTCTCATCCTCCGTTCTTTCCTCATTTTCTTACCCTCATAAAATTCTCCGAAACCGGCATCTTCATAAAAATAAGTCAACAGGATAGCCAGCACAAAACAGCAGCCGCTCAAAAACAGATCCCACGCAAATACGCTTACCACAAGAAACAAAGTATCCACCAGGGCCAGGACCGCAAACAATATTTTCTTGCTCCTCTTACTCATAAAAACAAATCTCCTTTTTCTCCGGACTATGCCTCGGTCTTAATGCCGAGTTCTTTGGCAAATTCCATATCTTCTCTCTTAATGGATTTAAAATAGTAAACTGCCAGCGGAATGGTGACGACAAGTATGACAATGGCAATGATGTTTTTTTCAGATGCCGCCGCAAAAACCCAGCGAAGTTCTGATATATCGATGCCGAACCATGCAAGCATCTGTCCCTTCGGCACGGATGCCCCGCCGGTGATCTGTGCAAGCTTTGTAAAATGCGGCGCAAAATAAGAAGCCACATACAGATGAAGCGGAAGGCCGATCAACGTACCGATCGCCATTTTCAGCATATTTCCCATAGTAAGATAAAACAGCGGAACGATCAGACAGATATCCATCAGTCCTCCGAATGGGAGCACGATATTTCCCGGCAGAAAGATTGCATAGATGAAGATTACCGGGATCGCAAGGATCATCATCAGCCAGTGTTCGGAACGGCCTGCCATAACCGGCCAGTCCATTCCGATGGAAATATCTCTTCCATGGAACTTCTTCTTCATAAATTCTGTCGCCCCATTGCTCACCGGTGTCAGAGCGGTCATGAAAAGTTTCGCCACCATAGGGAACAGCATCAGCGCTGTACCTGCCTGTACGCCAAGAGTCAGCACTTCTTTATAGTCATAGCCTCCGAAAATCCCAATAAAACATCCTACAATGAATCCCATGATGTGATTCTCACCAAAGATTCCGATCTTGTCCCGGATCTTCTGGGCATCGATGTTCATGCTGTCCGGAATAATTTTGTCCAGAAAATGAGTAAGCGGATAGTAATAAATGCCTGCCAGGAACATCGGATGCGGCATGGAGATCCCCGGTATTCCGGTGAGTTTCTGAAGCCGGTATTTTGTGCAGTCTGCATTTTTCAGTTCAAATACACACTGTATAATGGCACAGGCAAACCCGATTGCCGGATTTCCGCTTACATAAGCCACAAGAAACGCTGTACATACCTTATTTCCCACGTTCCACATATCCACATTCAGACAGTTTGTAAAACCGACTGCCAGTAGAAGAATATTGATTCCAATCTGCACCGGGAACATGAGGAATGCATACTCCCATGTCCAGCAAAGACCGAGTGCCGGTGCCCATCCCATATCCAGCGCTTTCAACTGGACACCTGTATTTTGCACGAATGCCTGAGCTGCCGCGCCGACACTGTCTGTCATCAATGACATCACATGATTCATTCCTACTAAAGCCACACCCAGAGTAAGACCTGCTGAAAATGCCTTGGTAGGTTTCATTCCTAATATGATTCCGATCAGTGTAATGACGATCGGTAAAAATACACTGGCTCCTAAGTCTACTAATCCCTGAAAGACAGTCTGTAATATATCCATAGTTTTCCTCCTCTTTTTCTTTTGCTATTTTCTGAATTCCTCTAAAATCTTCTGTAATTCTTCCTCTGCCCCCATCCCTGTAATAAACGGGACTCCGTTAAAGGTAGGAAGATCAAATTCTTTTTCTCCTTCTCCGCAGATGGACACATAAATGTCCGCTACTTTTTCATACTGAGGCATAGAATTTATATTGATAGCTTCAATGCGGAACTCTGACGGACTGATCCCGTTCTTTTCTAAAAGATCCGCAAGTTTTACCGCACAAGTCTGGGAAGTTGCAACCCCTCCCCCGCATGCTACAACGATTGTCTTCATAATAATATCTCCTTCCTCAAAGATCTGCCGCCTCATAGACGACCTGATAGATTTTCTTTGCAGTTTCTGCTTCTCTCAGCTTTTTCAATACTTCCCTGTCGCTGAACATCCCTATGATCTTCTGAAGTATCTTTAAATGAGCCTCCGGATCTTTTAATGCCAGCATAAAGACCATTTCAACGTCCAATGTATTTTTTTTATTTCCCATCTCGTGAAACGGAATCGGGTTTTCCAGACGGGCAATACTGATGCAGGCCTCATTTACATGGGCGCTGTCCGTATGGGGCATTGCGATCAGCAGCCCGTCTGTGTGAAGTCCGGTAGGATATTTTTCTTCCCGCTCTTTTAACGCCGCCACATAGCTGTTTTTTGTAATACCTTCCTTCTCAAGTCTTCCTCCCATGATCTCAAAAAGCTTATCCCTGCTTTCTGCCCGCAGATGATCATAGATGTAATCTTTCCTTAATAAAGTCTCCATTGCTTCTCCCCTGTCTTCTCAGTAAACAATACAGTTTTTAATGACCTTTCCTGCCGCATGTTCCCTTATGGCTGCCTCTGTCTCTTCGATCGCATACTCATGTTCTACAAAATCCTCTGCCTTTATGGCTCCCATTTTCAGTAGTTCAAATGCCGCATTTACATGGATTGGTGTCGTATGGAAAACGCCTTTGATCGTGATCTGCTCATAGTGCATTCTTGTACAGTCAATATTGACTGTGGTATCTTTTTTCGTGCCTCCAAAGCAGAGCACCTGGCCTCCTGCTCTCACCTGGCGGAAAGCGGTCTCCCAGACAGCCGGAAGACCTGCCGCCTCGATAGCCACATCCACACCTCTGGAGTCTTCTGTCAAATCCCTCACCGCCTGAATCTGATCCTGCTCCTCAATATTGATTGTCTCGGCTGCTCCAAGCTTTGCCGCCAGAGAAAGACGGTTCGGCTGCATATCGCAGGCGATCACCCTGGCCCCTCTTAAATAAGCCAGACGGATAAACATCAGCCCAATCGGTCCGCAGCCATTGACTACTACCGTGTCTCCCAGTTCAATTTCTACATTTGAGATCCCATACACCGCGCATGACAGCGGTTCTGTCAGAGCCGCCTGTTTGTAGTCCATATCATCCGGCAGCTTAAACATAGTCTCTTCCACGATATTTTTCGGAATCAGCTGATACTCTCCGTAAGCCCCAAGATTGGACGGCAGATCCACACACATGGAGTGCTGGCCCTTTTTACACCAGTAACATTTATGGCATGGAGCCGTATTATGGGCCACCACCCTGTCTCCGACTTTAAATTTCGTAACGCCTTCGCCTACTGCCACGACATCTCCGGAAGCCTCATGCCCGATCAGATGCGGCGGCTGGTATCTGTATCCTCTCATGAACATTTTGCAGTCGGTACCGCATGTCAGGGTCACTTTGTTTTTTACGACTACTTCCCCCGGCCCTGGTTCCGGCACCGGTGCATCCTCTACTCTGATATCCTCAATTCCATAATAAACAACTCTCTTCATCTTTCTTCCTCCTGATAATGAAATTAATTTGCTGCTTCTATACCGGGCCGTCGCCCGAAATCTGCCTGCAGATGAAACACGAATTTAACAATACGTTTTTATAATCTCTCTGATTTCTTCTTTGCTGCCTGCTTCAGCGATCCTTCTGACATCTCTTTCACTCTCCGATAGTTTTGACAGCTGCAAAATAGCTTTTAAATGCTTCTTTTCATCCACCGGGGACAGCATAACAAACAAATGGATATTGAGACCGCCGAATAAAACCCCCTCTTTTACAGTTACAAGTGAAAGTCCCACTCTCTTTGTGTCTTTATCCGGCATCGCGTGGGGCACTGCAATTCTTCCTCCGAAAATAATATGTACCGAATTGTCGTGATACTGGGCAAGAACTCTTTTTACATATCTCTCTTCTGCATTCCCGTGGCTGATCAGCGGTCCGGAAGCCATCTGCATGACCTCTCTCCAGCCTTCTGCCCGGTCTGTTTGGATAATATATTCGTCACTCAGAAAATCCATCAGACTGAGGTCTTCCTGATCCTCTGAGTCTCCGAATCCTGTATCTGAAATTCTGGAAGAAAAATATTTCTTCAGATCTTTTAGCAGCTGCATTTCATTTCTTATCATGCCGTGCTGTTTTATAATCCTCAGCACTTCCTCCAAGTCATAGTCTGCCACTGCGATTCCATATACTTCTTCCATTACCTGCCGTCTCAACTGCCTCCGCTCTTTCTGTGAAAGCACCGGTTCCACCACAAAGAGCTTCTTTTCTGTGTTGAGATAAACCGATGAAAAAACAAACTCATACCTGCTTTCCTCCCACTCTTCAAACTCTCTCACCGATATTGCATCCAGAAAAATAAATTCGGGGAACAAATCCTTCAGGGCACTGTGCATGATCTTGGAAACTGTGATCCCGTTGGGACACACGACCAGAGCCCTCGGTTTTTCGGTAATCTTTGTACCCTGCCGCCGAAACCAGCTGGCCATGAACAGCGTCAAAAATTTAAGTTCTGCATCCGGAACCCTGCTGCCGATCAGCTGTTCCACCGGTCCGATACATCCTCTCATGATCGTATGTATTTCTTTTAGTTCCTCCTGATACATCTCTATGTTGACAATATCCAGCAGGTTTCCTGATAGTGTCAGGTTATATTTCATTCGGTAGTAAGCGGGCTTCATGTGTTTGAGAAGCATCTCTTTTAACTCTTCTCTCTCCTTAAATACCACACAGGCTTTATTCTCAAAGTCATGTACCATCTCTTCAATTGCATCCCGGATCACAGAAACTTTTTCTTCTGACAAAATCCCCAGTTCAGATATATTTGCGGACAACAGCATAAGAGCGATAAAAAACCGTTCCTGCCTGGGTACTTTCCCAAGCTCCGCCAGCAATTCGTTGGCCATGGCATATTCCTTCGTATCAGTCAATTCCTCATAAAGCATTTCTGCCTCATCCAAATATTTTCCGTCCTTAATTCTACGGCATACCAGAGCCAGACAGTACGGACTGGAATCCATTTTCTCGTCTGTAAACGTTACGTCCAGTTTTCTCTCAATGGTCTCCAGCCAATCCCGGTATTTCTGCACCTGGTCTTCCTTAAGTCTCCCGAGTTTCCGCACCAGCTGCCTGCCGTCCGGAAGGCAGATCAGCTGTCCTGCCATATCGATCAAAAGCTTTCGTTTCTCAAACTCTTTTCCATCTATGATATACCCCTGCTGCCTTGTATACTTTAACTTTGATCCATAGTCCGCAAAAAGCTGCTGGACCGCCTTTAAATCACTCAGCACCGTATTTTTACTGACTTTCAGTTCAGAAATAAAATGCTGCAGTGAGAGATCACTCTGTGTCAGGATCATAAATGCTATGATCTGTACCCTCTCTGTCTCGGAATAAAAGTAATCCTTCTTTTGCCGGAGTACTTCTCTGATCTCTTTTCCGACTTCCAGATTTCCATTTCGCTTTTTCTTTACAGGCGGTATATTCTGCTCCGCCAAATACGCGTTGATCTTTTTCAGACTGTAATCCATCTGCCGCCTGGTCAGACGAAATTTCTCTTCAATCTCACCGGAATTTTTTCGAAATCCTGCGGCAAGATCCCTGAGAATTGCACTGCTTCTCTCGTCCAGATACATATCGCATTCCCTCCTTACAAACTCATTGTATTGTACGTAATACATGAATTCAATTTCATTTCATCCCACTTTTTGTTCAGTTTGTACAATGAAATTGGGATGAATACCAAAAAAGCACGAAAATAAAGGGCCTTGGATAATTCCAAGACCCTTTTGATATTCTGCCTTTTTATTTAAATTTGTCAATGTAACCCTGTATAAATATAAAAATAACGATCAGCGGAAGAATAAATGTAACATATTTTCTCGTCCATTCCGGATATTTAATTCCTTTTCCCGCATTGGCCTCTTCACTGAAGTTCTTCCATCCCCAGCCGTATTTTGTCACACAGAACAGAAGATACACTAAAGACCCCAGTGGAAGAATATTGTTGCTCACAATAAAATCCTCCAGATCCTGAATCGTACTGTTCGCCCCAAACGGCATGATGTGACTCCAGACATTAAAGCCCAGTGCACATGGAAGCGACAATATGGTGATCAGTATCCCGTTAAAAATACTGGCTTTCTTAATCGTCCATCCCCACAGATCCTGTGCGAAAGAAATAATGTTCTGGAATACTGCGATAATGGTCGACAGCGCCGCAAAGGACATAAACAGGAAGAACAGGGCTCCCCATATCCTGGCACCCGGCATCTCGTTAAATACATTCGGCAGTGTGATAAATACCAGGTTCGGTCCGCTGTCCGGCCGCACTCCGAAAGCAAAGCAGGCCGGAAAGATAATCAGTCCTGACATAAGAGCTACAAGTGTATCTAATACCGCAACGCTGACAGCTTCTCCTGTCAGACGGTAAGACCGGTCAATATAGCTTCCGAAGATTGCGATGGCTCCAATCCCAAGACTCAGTGTGAAGAACGCCTGTCCCATCGCCGCAGAGACTACTTTCATAATCCCCTGCTCTTTCATGGCCTGAAAATCCGGCACTAAATAAAAAGACAGTCCTTTTGATGCTCCCGGAAGTGTGACGGACCTTATGACCAGCACAAGGATGACTAAAAACAGGCAGGACATCATGACCGTAGTAATCTTTTCCACCCCGTTTTGAAGCCCCAGCGAACAGATCAAAAATCCGACAACAATAACGACCAGCATCCAGAAGATCAGCACTTCCGGTTTTGACAGCAGTTCTCCGAACACGGCCTCAACCTGTTTCGGATTTTTTCCCACAAAATCACCTTTCAGCA
The DNA here is from genome assembly GCF_003461725.1 of Anaerostipes sp. AF04-45. Classification (NCBI taxonomy): domain Bacteria; kingdom Bacillati; phylum Bacillota; class Clostridia; order Lachnospirales; family Lachnospiraceae; genus Anaerostipes; species Anaerostipes sp. AF04-45. Next base: position 159,794 of record NZ_QTXQ01000007.1, on the reverse strand, counting down.
TCTTGAAGAAATAGCTGATCATCCATCCTGCCACGGTCGTATAAAACATCATCAAAAGATAGTTTCCCGCCATTCCGAAGTAACTGTACCAATGCCATTTTGTCCCTTCAGGCTCCAATGTCTGGAATGAAGTTGCAATACTTTTCTGGCTGGCACGCCCCACCGAAAACTCCATGACCATGATCGGCAGACCCAGCGCAAATAAGAAAAACAAATATACCAGTACGAAGGCGGCTCCTCCGTACTGCCCGGTTACAAACGGAAACCTCCACACATTCCCGATCCCTATGGCGCATCCTGCCGATATTAAGATAAATCCAATCCTCGATGAAAACTTTTCTCTCTTCTCCATAACTACATTTCCTTTAATTCAAATATGAATTCTGAACCTTCTCCTTCCTTGCTTTTTACCCAAATCTGTCCTTCATGTATCCTGACAATCCATCTTACCATAGACAGGCCCAGACCGGTACCCCTGACTTGGTTTTGGCTGTTCCTGCTCCTGTCTGCACGGTAAAAACGGTTCCAGATCTTGTCTAAATGTTCCGCTCCAATGCCCTGCCCGTCATCCTTCACGATTCCCCGAATCTTCCCGTCTTTTTTGAACAGAGATACCTTCACGATCCCATTTCTCTTTCCATAGTCAATGGAGTTCTCCACCAGATTGATCAGCATCCTGGTCAGAAGCATCTGGTCTCCTCTGGCTGTGAGGCCGGGCTCGATCTCACTCAGCAGATGAATCCCTTTTTCACCGGCTCTCTGTGACAGTTCCTCCAAGGTCATTTCTGCCAGCATACTCATATCCACAGGCTCAAACTGGAAATTCTCTTTTCCTCTCTCGCACCGGGCAATCATCAAAAGCTGTGAAATAAGATCCGACATTTTCTTAGCCTGCCGGAGAACAATCTGAATCTCATGTTTCTGTTCTTCACTGAGTGTATCTTCCTCCAGGGCATATTCACACTGGGCTATAATCACAGAAACCGGAGTCCTCAGTTCATGGGAAACATCGGACGTAAACTGTTTTTCGTCCTCAAACGATGCCTCCAGACGGTCAAACATTTCATTGAACGTACAAGTCAGCTGACGCATTTCATCTTCCGATTTCGGTTCCGGGAGGCGCTTTGACAAATCCGCACCGCTGCTGATCTCCCCTGCGGTAGTACAAATATCATCCACCGGTTTCAGGGCTCTTTTCGTCATCATGTATCCGATCAGCCCAATGGCCAGAATCAGGAGCGGATATACAGCTAAAAAGGCCAGCAAAACCATATGCATGATCTGTTCCATGCCGTGAATAGAGACGATTCCTCTGATCCAGATGGCCTTTCCGGTCCCGTACTGGTAAGCGGCGTCATAGATCATCCACTGCTTGCTTCCCTGCTTTATGTTTCGGACTTCATGAGACTGAAGCTTCGTCTCTTTGGGAAATTCCACAGGCATACTGCCGTGCAGCAGCCTGCCTTCCTGATCATAGATACAAAACATGACACCGTCGTCATAATAGTCTACCTCCGGGTCCAGATAATAGGTTCCGTTCTGGAACTCTATCTCGTCAGCAAAATCGGCCACCATTCCCTGTAGATCTTCCTCTGTCTTGGACAGTTCCAGCTGATTGATAAATATGAAAACCCCTGCAAATACTGCTGCCAGCACGACAGCGATCATACCTGTGTACCAAAGGGTAACTCTTTTTTTAATCGAAAATCTTCTCATTCTTCTTTCCTCAGGACGTATCCAACGCCTCTCACCGTGTGGATCAGCTTACACCCAAATCCTTCGTCAATCTTTTTCCTCAGATAACGGATGTAGACATCCACAACATTAGATCCGCCCTCAAAATCATAATTCCATGCATGCTGCTCAATCTGTTCCCTGGACAGCACAATATTTTGATTTCTCAGCATATATTCAAGGACCATAAATTCCTTGCTGGAAAGAGATATCTTTTTATCTGCACGGGTAACTTCCTTTGATTCACAGTCCAGAACCAGATCACCAATCGTCAGCCGGTTAGAAACCAGAGCTGGTTTTCTCCGCATCATAACCCGCACCCTGGCCATAAGTTCTTCAAATGAAAAAGGTTTTACAAGGTAGTCATCCGCTCCAAGGTCCAGACCCTTCACGCGGTCTTCTATGCCGTCTCTTGCAGTCAGAAACAATACCGGTGTGTCATTGCCCTCCTCCCGGATCTTTTTCAGCAGTTCCAGTCCGTTAAGTCCAGGAAGCATAATATCCAGAATGATACCGTCATAATCTGCCATATTGATATAATCCAGTGCATCCAGGCCATTTCCGCAGTCATCTGCAGTGTAATGCTCTTTCATCAGTTTCTTTTTTAAGATGCTTCTCAAATCCTCTTCGTCTTCCACAATTAACAGGCGCATGTCATACCTCCATATGGAACTATTATAATATAAATGTAATTTTATGAAAACGTTTTAATTTAATTTTAATAATCGGGAACTATAATAAAGTTATCAAAGATATAAGAAAGGAGATTTTATTATGAAAAATAAAATAACAGCCATATTAGCCTGCGGAGCATTTGTATTCTTACTTGCAGGATGCCAAAGCACACCGAAAGACCAGGCCGAAGCAACTACCACACAGGACATTGCCACGACGGCAGAGGGAACCGAAAATGCCACAGAAAATTCAACAGAGACTCAGGCGACCGCTTCCGACACACCTGACTTCAGCAAATATGAGACAAAAATCTCACAGATTACAAAAAAAATCCAGGCAGCAAAACCCATCTCCGATGTTTCCAAAAATCAGGATAAATTTTATAGTTTGAAAAAGGAACTGGATGCCATCGACCATGAACTGGATACTCTGGATGACGATTATGAGCATCAGTATGATACCGGAAAGCTCTCAGCTGCAAAATATAAAGAAATCGAACGCAGGATTGACGCTCTGGAAGACAAACTTGACTTTGCAGAAGATACTTTAGAAAACAAATTTGGCATCGATGATTAACCGCTGAATTTTATTTTCAATATCTCAGGCCTGTTTCCTGTCAGCATGCGGGGCAGGCCGGAAGATATTGTCACTGCAAACGTATTTAATGACGAAGGAGGTAAGCCATGAAAGTCAAAAAAATCTTGTTAATGTTCATGGGATTCATGATGGGACTTTCCCTTTCCCTGTCTCCTGCAGTAATTCATGCAGACAGCGACGACCCGAAACCCACTTCTATCCGAAAACTCAACTATAAAAAGAGAACTGTCAGAGTCGGGCAGAAGTTTGAATTGAAGGCTTATGCAAGGCCATATGATTACGATGACGACCAGCTCATCTGGTCTACCGGCAACAAAAAAATCGTAAAAATTGTCAGCAAAGACCGCAGAGACGATGATATTACATTAAAAGCCATGAAAACCGGAAAAGTAAAGATTACCTGCCGCATCCGGGGAACAAAGAAAAAGAAAACCTGCACCATAACGGTAAAGAAAAAAGCGAAAAAGAAATACATAAAACCAACAAAGATCAAACTGGAAGATAAACGGATGGATGTAGACGTAAATGATACAGAGGATATTGATTATAAGGTATATCCAAAAAAGGCTACAAACAAAAAAGTAACCTTCCGTTCCGGCAATAAAAGAATAGCAACCGTAAACTCCCGCGGTGATGTGAGAGGAATCCGCCCGGGCAGAACAAAGATTACACTGACATGTAAAGCTAATCCAAAGGTAAAAGCTTACGTATATGTAATTGTAGAATATGACGATTAAAGATTCATGGGAGGAAAATATGAAAATTAAAAAATTACTGCCTGCTGTACTGGCAGCATTGTTAAGTCTGACGGTCATTATATCACCGCTCAGCATCCATGCCGACGAAGATGATCCAAAACCGACCTCTATAAGAAGGCTGAATTACTCTAAGAAGACCCTGCGGGTAGGACAAAAATTTGAGCTGGAAGCCTACGCGCGCCCTTCTGACTACGACGATGACCAGCTGATCTGGTCTACCAGCAACAAAAAAATTGTGAAGATCGTAAGCAGAGACCGCAGAGATGATGACATCACTGTAAAAGCAGTGAAAACTGGAAAAGTTAAAATCACCTGCCGTATCCGTGGTACAAAGAAGAAAAAGACTTGTACGATCACGGTAAAGAAAAAAGCAAAAAAGAAGTATACAAAGCCAACCAGAATCTGGGTGGAAGACCGCTACACCGATGTAGATGTTCATGATTGGGAAGACATCGAATACAAGGTTTATCCCCGGACTGCCACAAACAAGAAGGTAACGTTTTCTTCCAGCAACAAAAAAGTTGCGACTGTCAATTCCAAAGGTTATATCTATGGCAAAAAACCTGGCAGAGCAACCATCACGCTGACTTGCAAAGATAATCCGAAGGTAAAAGCCTACGTCCACGTTTATGTGGAATGGGACGACGACGATGATTATGACGATTACGACTGACTGCAATGCATAGAATGTTAATTCCGTATTTTTTGTCTGATTCCGGTCATACTATTTCTGAGGTGATGACTATGAGAAATGAAGATATTCCAATCGGATTTACCATGGAACTGGCACAGCACGAAAATGCCCTGTCTGCATTTTCATCGCTGACTTCTGACCAACAGCGTCAGGTCATCGACGGTGCCAAACAGATGAAGACCCGGCAGGAAATGCGGAATTATGTTGAAAACCAATTCAAATAAAAAAGAACAGGAAGCAAAAATTTGATTTTGTTTCCTGTTCTTTTTGTTTTCCTGTCACTGTTTTACAAACTCAGGATTTTTCATCACATAGTTTATCTTGGTCTTATCGTTCCAATACCCTGCGAGAGCCACCGGAAACCATCCGATTAACACGTTTACAATGAGCGTTACGATGAGAAGCTTCTTCTTATTCTGATAAGACTGCACCAGATCTACAGATGAATTTTTCACTTTTTCCGCCTGCACAAACCTTAAAATAATAACGACTACATTATAAATGGCTCCAAACCAGACAAACCAATAACTTAATGCTAACCATGCATAGAAAAGTGTTACAACACTCCAAAAGATACCGGAATTCTGCTCTTTCCTGCTCAGAAACAAACGAAACTGCTGATCCTTTTCATTTAGAACCTCCAGCTTTACGCCGCACCATTCACAGTACAGAGCATCCTCCCTGTTCTCTTTACCACAATTCTGACAAATCATCTCTCTCCCTCCGAATCATCGTATTGTTGTAACTAAATTATAACACAGAATTTTACCCACAAAACAATTCCCTTACTGGATCATTGTAATATTTTTATATATTTTGAACTGCAGTAACCTGTACGTCCATTATAAGTGACCTTATACCATTTATTTTTTTCACTTAAAACTTCTACCTTAGCCCCTTTCGGCATCCTATAAATAATTTTTCCCATTAAAGATGCTTTGTTTCTCAGCCTTAAGGGGTCCTTCTTAGTAATTACTTTTCCTATTTTAATTTTAGATTCATTACTTGCTTTTTTTGATGTTTTATTATCAATATCTTCCATAATAATCCCTTTCGCAATAGCCTCTGCAATTTTTTTATATCCAATCTTTTTATAAATCTCGTAATCATCTTTGTCATCAACAAAACATACTTCTACTAAAATTGCTTTATTAACCGTATGATTTAGATAATAAAGATTGTTTGTTGTTTTCGTCCCCCGATCCAGAAATCCAAGTTTAACCATATTTTTTCGGATTTGTTTTGACACTTCTTTCTTTATACCGATATCTGCCGAACAATATATTTCACATCCAGCTGCCTTCTGATCTCCCTTAGGATCATTTCTTCCTGAATTCAAATGTATGGAAATATCAAGAATTACGCTTCTTTTATTACATTTTTCAACAATCTTTTTTAAAACATCCGATTGACTTTTGCCATTATTACATGTGCAGTCATAAACTTTTTGTGCATAGGATTTTAAAAGTCTGATGACTTCTTTTGTAATTAACCGATTTTCTCTGGATTCATCTAACAACCCACATGCCCCGCATGCTACTTTCCCTGGTGGGTTATGACCTGCGCTTATATTATAGCTTCCCATTCTGACCGCCTCCATCTTCCTTTTTATTCTCTTCTGATGCCCCGGTATCCACACCTTCCATCATTCTCGTAAAAGTTTGGTGCAGACCAGTACTTGCCAAACCAGTAATTGCACCATATACAATGGACTCCATTGATACTGTTTCTTCTGTAATACATCCAAGAACTGCTCCCAGAACCACAAGGATTAATGGAATATATTTGTTTGGTATAAAATCCAGAGATTTTTTAATCACATAACCAACAGCCAGGCATGCAGCCAATACAATAGAAATATAATATTGTGATATAAAATCTAAACTCATACTTATGTACTCCTTTCTATTTTTCAATAATGCTTTCTAAAAGCTCGTCTCTTATTTTTTTCATATTATCAATACCGTTTCCGGTAATTTGGTGGTTCAGCATTGCAGCCAAACATTTTGACTGCTGACGCTGCATTTCTTCCAATTTCTTTAAGCGGCGGTAATCATTCTCCGAGTGTGCTTCTAGAAGTTCAACCCGGTTACTGAATTTAAATGCCGGATGTATAATTTTATATATGACTGCACCGGCGCCGCCTATAATGCTGATTCCGCCACAGATTGCTAAAATTTGTTCAAACATAAAGCTCCTTTCTATATAAAAAAGACCACTTAGTATGGCCTTAAAAGAATTAAAATAAAAATATTCAGTTTGACAGCTAAATTCAGATTTATTTTGCTACATATGAGCCGTTAATCAGTAGTGAAGCCCCAGAATTATGTGTAGTTTCTACATAGACTGCTCCATCATAAGTTACCTTTGCGCGTGAATAAGTAGATGCTGAACTATCGTATACATTTATTATTGCTAATTCAGAAAGTGGTTTCGGTAGGCCACTACATAAAACTTTTCCGGCAGCAATATTGGTTGCAAGTAACACCTGAAACGACACGCAAACTGTTTTCCCTATTGACACGTAGCCATTAGAAAAAGTACCATATCCAAAAGTATTATTAACCGTCTTTACTTCTGTTGCTATATTATCCAAATCCGAATTTAGCTGTGTAACCTGACTCTTAACTTCATTTACAGCTCCTACCAGATTCTGTTTTTCACCTGTCGTTAAATTTTGTAAGCTTCCCACTGCATTATCCAGCTTATTTAAAACTGCCGCCTGCTCTTTTGTCATTAAACCATTCAGTTCTGAGGTTGCATTTGGAATCGAATTAGAACTAATTGCAACCCAGTCTGTCCCATTAAATCTATATGTATAGTCTGTATCCTTGACATTTACTGTCCATCCATCCTGAGGTTTCGGATACATTTCCAGAATATCAGTGTATGTATCTACCGCTTCTTTCCAATCTATATTTGTCTCAAATGCTGAAAACTTATTGTCAATCTCTGCCTTTGTATATTTATCACTAAATATATTTTTTTCTTCCAGAGTTACATGTATATCAACATTATTTGCATGCTCTTGAAATGTCCTCATTGAAGTTAATCCTGCTGGAGTAATACTTAACTCAAATGGATTCTCTTCTGAATTTTTAAAATGGAAATTCCATACAATCGAGTAGCCCGGACTCTCCTGTTCTGTGGGGATATCTTTTCCCTTTGCTGCCTGAGCAATACAGTACAAAATTTCTCCTTCGTCAGGGTCTTCTGCATAAAATCCTACCTGCCACAACTCATAACTCTCCGTCAAACCAATATTATCAAGCAATACTGGAATAATGATATTATCATCTGCAATTGTAGCCGGCTGTATTGTTAACTCTTGTACGGGGTTGGCAACCTCTGTTTGCTGTCTGAGATACATTGCAGAAACCTTTCCCGCACCTGTCTTTACTTTTGTAATTTTTAATGTTTCTCCATTTATCAATTTATTTTGTAAATCTGCACCTTTTTCTGTCAAAGACGCATTTTCCCATATATCCATTACTTCACCTCTGCTTTAAATCTTTTTAATGACCGATCACTGCCTTCCATTGAAGCCATGTGCCGATGTTGTCTCTTTATAACACTTCTACTTTATAAAATTCATGTTCCGAAATACACATTCCATAGTAAATGTTTACTACTGCCTCAATGACTTCTGAAACTTTCAGCTCATAAATAAGATGTGCCGGTTTCACTCTGTCAAGAAATGATTTTGCAGGTTTCAAATCCTGTACATATCCTCTCACAAGAACACTAAACTGGTTCTCCCCCGTGTTCTCTTTCACCTCAACTTTATGTCCCAGCATTGAAGTGAGAACGTCCTCAATCCTTTTTGGATTATTAAATCTCCGACCCATTTTTTCCAGAAGATTTCTCCTTCGATCTTCTTCTGTGGCATCTAAATCAGGAACAATTCCATATTGTTTTTCCCAATAATCCAGAGACCATAAATCCGCAGTCTTAACTGAAAGCTGATCCCTAAAAGTATCAGGGAATTCATCTAACTCATCTAATACACATCCGATACAGTTAAATAAATGCAGTGCACTGTAAGCTTCTCCATAAACCGGACTTACAAAATCCATAATTTTTTGTGCTTCCGGGCTGGTCAGTATTTTATCCATTAATTCCGTTTTATTGTACATACGAGACCCTCCCCTAATTACTGCTTTCAGCCAGGCTCAAAGTAACGGCTGCCTCAGGAATAACATTTGGATCTACTGCAATATTATCTGTCTTTCCTTCCGCATCTCCGTCTTTACTGATTACAAGACCAGAATAGTCATAGACGCCCTCTGTATCACCCAGTATATTAGAAATTTGAGTGTACCTGATCTTTCCTTCATTTACTGTCGCTTTAAGATAATTATTCACAGCCTTTCTAAATATATCTGTTACGGTTGTGAGTTCTGCCCCCGCTTTCAGTTCAACGGCTGCGTTAATGTTGATGATCAGATTATCCGGAGTAACTACTTCCACTTTGGCATTGACCGGCGCCAGACGATTTTCCGGATTGTCCGGACTCATAATGTAATTGGTCACTTTATCTTTTAATTCCTGTATATTTAATTCATCATTTGCAGGCGTAATCACAATCTTTACTTTTCCGCTGTTGTCTTCAGGACTGAAAACAATTGCAGTATCCACACCTTCTACTGACAAGGCCCAGCGTTTATAATCACTGACATTTCCAACAAAAGAATCTCCCTGAGACTGGTCATATTCCATAATTCTTTCTCTCAGGCTTTCATCGTCTTCCTCTTCTGCTCCTCCGATGATCGGTTCAGGGTTTGTAACCTCTGCAATTCCTTCGATGATATCTTCTTCCAAATTCACTGTATTTTTGGCGCTATTTCCGTTTAATCCAGCCTCTGTACATTGAATCTTTACATCGACACCATCTTCTGCGGTTATCGTGGCTTCTTCCAGCGTTTCATACTCTTTCTCAGGTTCATCATTGATGCTCTCCGTAGTAAAAATACTTCCCTCTGGGATTACAGTACCTAAAGTTCCTGTAATATGTAAAATTCCGGCGGCATTCATAGCCTCTTTCCGCTGAATCCCCCTTGTCTCTGCGTGATAATCAAGAAAAGCACCTTCTGCATATCTTGGCCAGATTAGCTTCAGTGCTTCTACTAATTCAAATTCCTTCATTCTAGAAACTTCTATCGCGGTTGGTTTTGTAAGATCGTAAACATATCCGCCTTCTGATTTATCAATATCATCCGGAAGATAATCCAGCATCTTTTTATGTATTTCTTCTTCACTGGAATTATCTAGAAATGACGGAACTACAAAATCATCCTCTTCTAATTCTTCCTCATCTATCGTCTCTAAAAGTTCTTCGTCCATCTGTATCCTCCTTCCTACCTCTCAATCGTTGTGTTTAGTTCAATCTCATTTGAATCAATTCCGAGTACATTGCAGGTAACTTCCAGCGAATCGGCATTCTTCCATTGAAATGTTACTGATTTTACCATATCCGTCCTCTGATATGGATCTGCTTCCAAAGCTTCTGTAATCTCGTTTTCTAAAATGCTTTCTGCCTCTTTTCGAGACTCTGCCTGAAAAACACTCTCGATATCTATTCCAATATCATCACTGTAAGCCTGACAAACATATCGTTTCGTTTTCAGTACTTTCATACACCACTGAATCCATGCATCCACTCCGTCGGCTTCTACCAGTTTTTTTGTTCCGTCTCTTTTGAAGTCACCCAAGTTTTCGTCAAAGTAAATACTTTTTTTATATCCAATCGCTTCTTCATCCTGTCCGTCATCTATTTCATCCAGTTCTAATTCTTCCTCTTCAAAATCTTCCGGAAAAAGATTATCCATTTTATCACCTCTTATTCTTATCCTTTGGAAATTTTCCCAATCACTACCGGTGTTTCATCTGCCCAGAGGACAACCACTCTGTCTTTATCCTTTAATATATTTTTCTGCCCTCCTGCTGCCTCAGCAGTATCAAAACTGCAGACAGCATACTCATCTTTTCCCATAACATCTTTAGGAAAACTGTCAAGTATTAGTCCCTTAGATGTTATAGTTCCAAGTTCTGCTGTCGGCGAATAGCCGAAATCTTTAACTTTCCCCATTCTTTTCTGCAGGATAGCAGCCAGTCTGACACTTCCTTTTGCAGCCATTATTTTTCTACCTCCAATTTCATTTTTCCATTCAGACAATCATGCTCAACACCAACAACAATATAGTACCCCTCCAGGGCCCCCGCATTGCTCTTAATTTTATGTCCTTTTCTGATATAAGGATTATTGACTGCTTCTAAAGTCCGCTCATATTTGGGCTTCCCATGTTCCTTCAGGATTTCTTTTGCTTCTTTCTTTGCATGCACTGCTTTTTTATCATCTGAATCCCGCATAATAATCTCTTGTAAAGTACCATACTTTTTGGTATCACCTTTCACAACTGTTACTTTCTTAGGCGGCTGTTCCTTTGTCGACTGAGATTCTTGTTCTCTGTAAATAGCAACCTTCGTGATAACGCCATCCATAGTAACTTTCGTGTTTTCCGTAAGGGCTGACTCTTTGCTGTTAATTGTATAAATCTTAGAATTGGTCCCCCGTTTTTTAACTGTCAAAGCCCCTTTTTCAAAAGAGATCACATATTTTGTGCCAGTTTTCTTTTTCACTTCATTCAGCACCGCAATAATCGCATCTGATACATTTACATCTCGTATGATCGTGCGTTTATGTTTGATGTTTTTATACTGAAAATTCAGTTTCACTCCCCATCGTTTACAGATTGTCTGGAGAATACTTTTCGTACTCTTCCCTTTTGCAAAGAAGAAGTTATCTTTCGTATTCTGAAGATATATCAGCCTGTCATATGCAGTCAGTGTCAAATCTTTTGTTACATCACTGGTGTAATCTTTTTCCCAGATTGTTCCGCGGAAAATTTCCTTATATTTTTTTCCTGTCTTACAGTATAAAACCAGGCTGTCTCTGACTGTAATATTGTTATACAAATACTTCTTTTTATCTTTAATATTTGGAATTGTGATTGTAACTCCCTGAGCCAGATCATCCTGATTTTGTGTTACTGTAAGTTCTGTCAAAATATTGGTGACATTATATGCAGCCTTTTTTGTTTTGATGGTACATTTGTAAATAGGATTCTGAAGTGTTCCATTCATAATTCTTGCCTCCTAACTAACCATCTTGGTTAAAGTATCAATTCCTGCGATTCCATCCGCACTTAAATTATGTTTTTTCTGATATTTCTTAATTTTTGCTTTTGTTTTAGATCCGCAGATTCCATCCTTGGTTGCTCCGACTTTTCCCTGTACAAATTTAACAACTTCACCTCTGCTTCCGACTTTGATAAATATCTTTTTCAAAACAGTTTTTGTAGAAGCATCCAGTTTTCCGTTTGTCGGCACTTTTCCATACTTTTTGTCTTTATTAATTGCTTTCTGCAGTGCAAGAATCGAAAGCTTTTTCTTTTCAGCCGAAGTGGCCGGCGGAATCGTAAGCACTTGTCCCCTATAAATTGTATATTTAGATTTTACTTTCTCTCCCTTTTTTTTCATCTCCGCATTCTTTTTGTCAATCAGAGCCTTATTTGCTTTATAAATTCTTTGATACTTTGATCCGTCACCATAAAACTTTTTAGAAATATCCCGCAATGTTTCTGATTTTCGTTTAACTTTATATTTCTTTGTTCCCTTTTTACTTTTTCTTACTGTACGGTTCAATTTCAATTCTGCTGCCTCTATAAATAAGATCGTATATTTATAATCTCCAGCAGCAGAAATAGTATAGTTAAACTCCTCCACATACATTGTTTTTGATTTCAGAGGCGTTTTAGAAATCTGGACCTGGACTTTTTTGTGCTTTTTTCGCCAGTTCTCAATCTTTTCTATATATTCACCGGGCTGTTTCAGCTCATCATGAATAAACTCAAAACGCTTTCTCGTAATTGCCGGAAAAATTCCTTCCCATCCAATCGTGCTCAAATTACGTCCTTTTGGAATACTTACCTTCCCTAAGTCAAGAATTTCATATTCCTGAAGCCTTGAGGAACTTTTGTATTCCAGCTCTTCCGGAGGAAGGGGAATCGTAATATTTTCTTTTTTATTTCCCAGCTCATATAATTTTATACTAACTTCCTTCACTTTTTCCTCCTTTTATTATGCTACAGGAATGTTTTTGTAGGCTCCTTCTACAGCATCTGCTATGATAGAACATAGTTCATCTGATACCTGTCCTTTCTGTGCCCTTAATAGCTGCAGTAAATTTACATTTTTTCCTGCCCCATCGCCGCTTCCTTTCACATTGATAGAAATATTTCCTACGGAAACTTTTACCCCAGACTTTTTATTTCCTGAAGAGGTTTTACCATTGCCCCCAGCTTTATGTACTGCATTCTTTTTAGGTTTCTTGACTGTCTCTCCCGGATTGGCACCCACGATCGCACCGTTGGCATAACCCGGCACTCCAAGCATAGCACCTGCCTGATTCCATAAATCCAAACCTCGCTGCCGGCGTTTAGCTCCAAGAGGAATAATTGCCTCTGGTCCGTCTTCACCGACATAACTAAGGGTTGTTTTATTTACAAGACCGCCATCCGCATATGGGCTTACTGCAGTAGGAAATGGAATGTATGCACCCGTCTTTGATTTATGTACTGCATCTCTTGCTATTTTTTCTCTTTCTTTTTTTGACAAATTTCTAGATTTTCTTCGTGTGGAACCTCTTTTACTCGAATTTGATCCAGTACTATGTTTTCCATTATAATTTGAATGTGAAGGCACGATAGAATTATTGCCTAATGGATTCCACGGCTGGAACAATGGAAGAATTGGTGATTTTTTTGGTTTATATATTTTTTCTTTTTGTCCAGGTTTTCTTATAACTAAACCATCCGCAGTTTCTTTAATCCAATAGGTATCTTTATCTTGAGATGAAGAATTATTTTTTTTATTGGTATTTGAATCTAACTCTGGTTTTTTCCAATTTAAATTTGTATGATACATATCATAAGGCATTTGATTAAGTGCACTAGTTGATTTCCCAGTTTTCTGCTTCTTCCCAGGAAAAACATGATATTGATCATATGGGATATTCTGAGGATTTGAAGTAGGCAGCCTTGATAAAGCTCCTAAAATTATATCCGCATGGCTGATTCTATTTCCACTGAAATCATCCCCATAATTTTCTAACGGCTTATTATCTATTTTTTTGAACGAATAGGCATTAGATGTTGCAGTATCTGCTGATGTTGGCTTATCTGATTTTCTCCTTACATCTCCGTCTTTGAACTCTACTCCCATTATCTCTCTACTATTGTCAGTGACATTATCGCCCAAATAATCTGCAAATTTATCGAGTCTATCATTCACAAAGGCATCAACTATAGGTATACTATCTATTAGAAAGAGCGTTTTTACCCCTTTATATCCAGCTTTAAAAGTCCCACCTAATATTTCTTTTACCAGTGCCTTTCCCGTGTCTTCTTCTTTTTCTAGTTTCTCTATTTTTTCCTTAAGAAAAGGAGATGTCTGAGAACCCACCAAAGGATACTTCAGCCATTTTAGTAATGTATTTTGTAATCCAGTAATTGTGGGGTTTATAATATTCTTTTTACTAACATTTTTTATTTTTTGTCTCCATCTTTCTTCTTCTTTAGATAGTTCCTGATTATGTGCCTTAAAATAGGTATCTTCTCTCATCCATTGTTTGTTTGAGGAATTCAATAAAGATAAATATTTCTTTATGTCATATTTCTTTTTTCTTCCTGAATTTTTCTTTTTCTCAGAGTCCTCTTCGTCTCCTGAAATTATAATTGTATCTGACATTTTTTACCTCCTTTCTTTGCATAATTTCAACCCCTATACTGCTGTTGGAATATTTTTATATGCCCCTTTTAAAGCATCAGCAATTACAGAACAAAGTTCATCTGAAATCTGCCCCCTCTGCTCTTTTAATAATTTCAGCAAGTCCAGATTTTCCCCTGAATTTTCTGAGCTTCCCTTTAAATTCACAGAAACATTACCAACCGAAATTTTTATTGAGGATTCATCATAGTCTGCAGATTTTTTCACTTTTTTTGATAACTTATAGATCTTTTGTTTATTACGATCCACCGGTACTCCAAGCATAGCTCCTACCTGATTCCACAGATCCATTCCTCTTTGTCTGCGTTTGCTTCCGAGAGGAATGATCGCTTCTGGTCCGTCTTCTCCTACATAACTAAGAGTGGTTCCATTTACAACTCCTCCATTAGCGTGGCGTTTTACTTTTGGCCCCGGCATAAATCCCATCATCATAGCCATTCCAAATTTGCCCCACTTTAGAGCTTCTTCTTGTTCTCTCTTTGTAGCCTTCCTTGCCTTGCTGTTACCGGACCCATTTCTTCTATATACAGGAACATTTTTATCTGATTGATTGCTGTTGTTCATTCCCGGGGGCTTAACCAGATTCAATAAAGGTTTCTTCTCTTTCTTTAACAAAACTTTCTCTTGTGTAAATGGAAGTTCCACGATCAGACCGTCATTCGTTTCTCTTATCCAGTATCTCTCTTGCTGCTCTTTTCCCACAGTGTTTTTATTCCTTGTCTGATTTAAACCTGAATGATACATATCATATGGTATTCTTGAAGCAGTATTTTTTGACTTTTGAGGCTTTACTTTTGTACCCGGAAAAATATGATACGGATCATATGGCATAGAAGTTTGGACATCATTGTTCGTTTCAATAGATATATTCTCTTTTGCATAATCATATAATTCACCTACTTTGTCTTTTACAGAATCCTCTGCAAATGCTGATATTACCAAAGCAGTAACACCGACTGCAACTCCTCCTACCCCTGTCATAGGTAATCCTAATTTTACAGCACCATGTAATAAACCTTTTGTCACCAATGCCGAAGTGAAACCTCCTGCGGTTTCCTGTAAAATAGCCTTTGTTTTGTCTTCACTGCTTAGCACTTCATAACCGCTTGTGGCAAGAGAATATAACCCAGCTGCTTTCAAGCCTTTTTCAGTTTTTTTGAGAATTGATTGATAAGCTGCTTTCTTATAAAAGTTTTCATAAATCTGTGATTCAAAGACTATCTTTTCTAATTTTTTATCTGCCGCTTCTGTATATATTTCATCAACTGCAGTGATTGATATCTCCTCCATCAATGAATTAAAGCTCTGCATTTGGTTTTGACCTGATTTATGTTTCTCTGCCCAGCCAGCTTTCATTTGTTCATATTCAGCTTCTGTTATTCCAGTTTTGTTGTAAAAAATAATATCTTCTATATCAAGTGCAACGCCTGTTTCCTGTAATATTTTAGCATATGCTCTATTTGTTTTTTCCGGGTCAGATTTATAATCAAAAACATCCGAATACTTAATCTTCTCTTTTCCGCCACTTTGTAAGATAATATTAAATGCCTCTGAAAACGTAAGATTTCCGGCGTTTATACCTGGCTTATTTTTCTTTGAACTGTTTCTAAAAGACCCATTATAATATTTAGAAGCATATTTTAACCTGTTTTTTTTATCAGAAGGAATTAAGTTACTATCTATTCCGATTACAACTGTATCAGACATTTACTCTTCCTCCTTCCATTTTATAAGATTTTCCAATTCTATCTCTGTGGAGGCAAGGACAAATGCCCTCTCTCCCCGGCTTAAACCGAGGATTTCTGAGGGCAGTTTTCCCTGTTTCTGCCAGATGTAATGTAGCTTCCAGGCTAGCGGACTAGCCTCAATTAGTTTTTTGCGTAGTCCTCCACAGTCACTTCGGAATCATAGAATCCGCTCAGTTTATCAATCTGATCATCAATGGCATCTTTTTCTCCGGCTCTCAGCACAGTATTGATGACATCAATTCCCTGCAGTACAGAAAAACCTTTTCTTTCAAGTCCATTCATCACCGCCGGATTTTCCCATACATTTTCTCTATCCACAGTTGCCAGATAGATTTTCCATGCGGTAAATTCTTCTATTTTTACTTCTTTTTCAATCGGAGGTAATTTTGGATTATTAGGATTTGCCATCTTTACCACTGATTTTCTTCGTGCATTCAGTAACTCTTCTTCGCTTAATGGACGGATTTTAAAAGAGAAGAACAGCTTTCCTTTTCGTTTAATCTGAATTTCCGTCTGCATTTCGTCATCTGTTCTAAAATCAGCGGCAGACAAAAGCCCCTGTACTAAATCCATCTCATTGTCCTTTGTTACCTCGATATTCTGCATACTGTTTCTTTCTGCTACATTTTCCATCTTGTAATCTCCTCTCCTATTTACTGATTGATAAAATATCTTCAAATTGTGGAATACTATTAATCGTAAAGCTCTGCTGTCTGGTGATCACTTCGCCTGCCTTTAAAGTCATAATGTCGAAGTCTCCGTTTGGAATACAATCCCTGAGTGTTAATTTCTGTTCTTTGTTATCCAAGGTACGTGTCGCTGTACTTTGGAAATCATAAGACGGTATCTTACCATCGTCTTTCAGACTTTTCAAAATTGGAGCCATCAAAACGTCGTCTCTCACTACTGCCCCTGAAAAAGTCAAGGTAAATTTGACCTTATTAGGAATTGAGTACTCCTGGACATCACCCAACGGCTGATAATCGATACTTCCAAAACTCGCTTTAATCTCATAGTCCTTAATTTCTGCCAGAAAAGTTCTGTTGTTTTCACCATAGTAGATAAATAATTTTCCGTCATTTCCTGTCATTACTGTACGTACATCAATTTTTTCGCTCATTCTCTTTCCTCCTTATTCTCCTGAAAAACTGAACTGATAGTTCAAGTAAATCTTTTCTAAGCTGTCAATATCGGATGCCTCAATAATAAAGTGGGCATTATCCGGGCCGTGAGGCTGTTCCGGATCTTCATAGAAGTTAGCACCGTCCATCAGTTTTCCTTCGCTCACCATTGCAATCAAAACATCCTGTGCCACTTTCACCACATTGGAAATGCCATCGGAATCACAGTTAACTCTGCCGACCAGCGGCGTAATGGTCCTGTCAATCCGGTCAAACATTTCATATCTTGTCATTGTACGGCGGATCTTTTTCCATCCTGCATCCTGATTTTCATTTAAGGTTGTCAGTGTGTTGACACCGCTGTCAAACCAGACCTCTCCTTCTTCATTAGGTGAAAGAAGAAGCATTCCATTTTTAATTGCCTCGATGTACTCCTCATTCTTCAAAACTTCCAGAGTATCCACTGCGTTCGGGACTAACGTATGTACAACAGACCGGTTGGATGGAGTGCTTCCGATAATCCCTGCCTGCATTGTGACTGCCTCATAGCCGTCTGCGCGGTTTCCTTCCATATCTACATAGCCGCTGCCCGCATAGATAAAGTATTCAGAGTCAAAAGCTTTTGCATGTGCCAGGCGGTCTTCAAATGCCACATCGCTTCCCTCACCTACAACACAGGAGCCGATGGAACCGTTATTTTTTAATCTTTCCATATATGCCTTTAAGAGCTCATGGACTGCTGTATCAACAGTATCCGTAACAAGAATATTCCATTTATAGGCTTCAAAGGCTTCCAGCGCTGCGCTGTAATCTTCATTTGTGACCGTCGGATTCGTTCCCGGAGTGATTTCCTGCTGAGACACTGCTGCAAGTTTTTTTCCTTCTGCTGCTTTTGCGGCATGAAAGACTGCTGATCTTGCATTTACAATATCAGTAAGAATCTGACCTTCATCTTCTTCAGCCGGTACTTCATACTCAAATTTTTCTTTTAAAACAGCTCCCTGATAAACAAAAAATTCTTTTTTTGTCTCGCTGCCTAATTTCTGTTTCAATGAGACCGCAAATTTAATATTTGAAGGATATTTTGTTTCCAGAGTAACTGCCGCTGCGTCTTCTGTATCCTTAAGCTCTGCCTTGCCAGTGGTGCCTCCTGTTCCAAGACGATATACATGGACTTTCTCTGCTCCTCCTTCAAAAAGGTTCAGTGCTCCTTTCACTGTTCCTCCCATGCCATACATTTCTTTCACACTGTCCTGTTTGGTATGGATTGTCACAGTTCCAACAGGGCCGAAGTCGGCCTTTACAGGGATTGCAAAAACTCCTGTCATAGCCCCTGCAACCAGTTTTTTATCCTGAGTTGTATATCTTCTGTAAACTCCAGGTCTTACTTTTTCTTCTCCTGCCTGATATGTTCCTCCCATAATCTAATGTACCTCCTTATTTTTAAACTCTTTGACTATCTTTTTGGCTTCTTTTTCTGTTGCTTCCTCAGTTCCGGTAAAAGAAAAAGCAGCTCTGATAAGATCTTCAGATGCTGCAAGAACTTCCGGATTGGAAGCAAACTCTTCTGCGCTGTATTTCATCTGTGTTTTCAATATTATCCCTCCTGAATATCAATACTGCGAATCGGTTGCTTTTCTTCTTCTTTCGGCGTAACACCATATTGGCACTCAATAAAAAACTGCCGGTGTTTCAGCGGATTGAGTGTATCATTATAATTTACTTTCATAATAAGCAAAGGCCCGCCATCACTCATCGTCAGTTTCTCTGTCCCCGCCAGTTGTTCGCTGATCTCACGTATTATAGATAGTTTTTTACTCTGCTCTGCTATAATATGTACCCGGATGCCAGCAGTAATCCAGGAACTGTACCATGTATCTTTATAAGGCCCTGGGACCAGACTTTCTAATCTGCAATATACTGTTGGTTCACTATTTTCTGCTTTCCAAATATCCTCCAGTGGATCTCTGCCTAGAATAACTGAATTTTCATACATTTTTTTAATCCAGTTGTTTAATGCAGTCACAGGATCTGGTTCCATCGTCTCCTGCTTTGTAAATAACATTCCATCGAAGGCATAAATACTTTCCTCCACTGCTGTCTGATTTTCTGTGACACCTGAATCTGTATGATTCCACTTTGTACCCAAGATTACATTTTCCTTAGAAAAAAAGCAGCAGTCCATCGCCTCCAAAATCGGATTTTTAAAGTCTTCTGGTTTAACCGGCTGTCCGCTCTTGCAGAACACATGTAAATGGATTCCTCCGGTAAATTCTCTTTCCATCCCCTCTTTTAATTCTGTTTCATATATGATCTGAGGGTAGGGATCTCCTTCCCATAGTTCATCTGAATCATCTGGAGCCCTTCTCTGAAAAATTGCCGGTTTCCCATTATACTTTGCCAGAAGATTGACAAGATCTGCAGAATCACACAATCTCTGATAAATTAATTTTTCTATCGTTCACACCTCCTAAAAATACTTTTGTAATTACAGCTGTAACAAATGACGGGGCTGGAATTCCTGTTCCTGTCTTTATAGAGAAAAAGGCGGGAAGACCAAAATAATAGGTTGGGATCTCCTGCCTTTTTTCTCTAGTATAATGATATCATTCTGTCTACGGACATTGTGGGCAAGTTTCCTTCCCGCATATATCCTCAGAAAAAAATAAAAGACAGAAAAATCACTTTGTCCTAAAATGAATTTCTATCTTTTATTTCCTATGATAACTATATCACTTTAAGCCGGGACATTGCGGGCAAGTTTCTCCTCACAAAATCTCTGATACTTCCTTGACGCAGTTCTTCTGTCCATCCCAAGTTCTTCCCCAATCTCCTGCCATCCGAGATTATTGATGGAACGAAGCCGTATAATAAGCCTGAGTTCCGGATCTTCAACCTCCTGCAGAAACCGCTCAATTTCTGCCCTTGTGTGCAGAAGTTTTTTAAGGGACAGGTCGATCAGCTCTCTGATCTCCTCCATTCGCACCGCATAGTCTGCTGTCTTGTCGCTGACCTCGGTCCCAAACGGCATCCCCGTCAGCAGCGGTGACTTTATCTTACTCTTACATTCCATCCAGCTGAGTTCCTCATTCAGTTTCTCAATTTCCCTGTTCAGATAATGCATCTGACCCAATTCCTTTTCTGTCAAATCAATCCCTCTTTTCTTTATCTGATGTGTTTCCATCCTATATACATTGCTCCGGATGTCGGTCTGTAAACGGTCACAAGAGGCCTCATCTTATTTACGGCTCTTCCGTTAAAGCGGATCTGCCTGTCTCTGATCTCAGCCGCCGCTCTGCTCCGGTATGCCCCGATCCACTCATTGATTATTCTTATGGAAATTCCATAAAATTCTGATAACTGCTCCTTTGTATAGTGATGCAGCAAAATGCTGATAACTGCGTCAGTTTTTCCCTTTTCGGTCTGAAAGTCAAACATAGTACTCCTCTCTAAATTTTGTCTATTATGCCTATTGCCTTTTCCAAACAAACGTTCTATACTCATTAATATAAAAAGTAAAATTGTTACGGCTTAGATGCTGTATGTACAAACAGATATTCCAGCGGCATCCGGGAGAAATACCTTTTTTTCAGAAGCATTGCTTCTCCGATGGTGAATCTCCCTGAGCCTTCCAGTTTGTCCAGCACGTCTTCTGTCCGTAGCCTCAATACATGTGCAATTTCTTCGTTTGTAATATTTGTTTTTTTTAATTCAGTTTTTAAATTTAAATATGGCAACAGCTCACCTCCTGATATTACTCGTTTGCGTATCTTATATTGATATGATATACGCATACGAGTTATATGTCAAGATGATTATACGCATTTGCATATTTTTTTATTTACTTCTGGTTTTTATTATGCTATTCTTTCTATTAGAAAGGCGGTATATTTTATGGGAATTGGAGCAAAGTTGGAGCTGTTACTGCAGGAACATCACATGAATGCCAATGAACTGGCCAAGAAAATCAATGTGGCACCTACGACTATTTATTCGATGATCAAGAGAGACAGCAGAAAGGCAGACATAGAAGTTTTATTAAAGATTTCGAAGGAACTCGGTGTCACCACTGAGTATTTCTGCGACGATGAATTCCTGACCTCTGACAGCAGAAAAGAACCATCATATGAAGATTTGAAAACACTGATCGCAAGAAACGGAAAAGAAATGTCTATTGAGGAAAAATTAGAACTTATAAAGATGTTATCTGAATTATAAAGGACTGGTGGATTTGAATTATCACGATATACTTGTTAAGATACTCGATGTTTACAGAGACTGTGAAGTCCAGTCATTTCCGATTGATTGTTACAGCATTTTAAGGCACTATGGATACCGTATTTTCACTTATCAAAATATACGGGATATCAATGAACGGCTTTACCAATACTGCAGGAATTATTCGGAAGACGCTTTCCGTTACGGAGCCAAACGGATCATAGCCTATGATGAGAACAAATCCCCTTTCAGGATTCGGTTCTCCATCATGCACGAACTGGGACATATTATGCTGGGCCATTCGAGAGAATGTGCCTATAATGAACAGCAGGCCAATTTTTTTGCAAGCAATATTCTGGCTCCCAGAATGGCCATTCATTTTGCACAGTGCCGGAATGAGGATGATGTCTCCTCGGTTTTCCAGATCAGCAGAGAGGCCGGGTCCTACGCATTTCAGAATTACAGACTTTGGAAAGAATCCGCAGCAAAAGAAGTAAGTGATGTCGACGAGGCCATGTACCGTCATTTTTATCATGATGAGAGGGAAGAATTTATTTACAGTATAAAGCCCTGTATGATATGCGGAGAGACAATTTATAATTCATCAGAAGATTTATGCCTCCACTGCAGGATGGAGCATATCAGAAGGCAGCACACCTCGCTATACACATCCAGAAATGACAGAATGCTTCTGCAGATTGAACAGCAGCAGCTCAACAATCTATAAGAACATATTTGACTTGGCAAAAGCCTTACAATAAAAAACTCATATCATACGGCTGTTGGGCGTATGATATGAGTTTTTATTATCTTAATTATTCTTTTTAACGTCCCGCATTTAATTTCATACAATAGTAGGATGCCATGACTGGCTTCCCATTTTTATAACCGACAATTTTGATCGGTAAAGAAGCGGTATTCTTTTTTGGATCTTTCCGTTCAGGGATTAAGGTTGCTGGTTCTCCCTTTTCTATTATTATCCCAGTATTATAGGACGGTCCGGGAGTCGGAGTATTCTTCAAGTTTTCAGACTTATAGACCTTATAATAGAGCGTCACTCCATGCTTAGCACAGAACCACATCTTCTCTTCATTGTTGCTTTTATCTAAGTAATAATTAGTATAGCCGATTTCACCTACCCCATTCCCGTAATACACAATAGAATAACTGTCTGTTATGTCGAATCTGGAGTAAATAGAATGGTCTTCAAATTTTCTGGCGCTGTTTACTTTTTTGTTGAAAGCGTCTAAATCAATGGGATCAGACCGGCCGGGCATCTTCCCTGTATAAGGCTTTCCGTCCTGATAATACTTGGGCCTTGGTGAAGCATCATAGGCTTTTCTCTTATAGGATTTGATGAACTTTCCTTTCGCATTGTAAACCTTAATTGTCGCCGCCGCTTTTCCAGCAGCTTTTTTCATCTTCACTGAAAAATATCCCTTTTTGCTGCTGGCCCTTTTGCTGTGAGTCTTTCCGTTCATAACGACTTTTACTTTATACTTTGGTCTTACATATCCTTTTATATACTTTGAAGACTTATAGAACCTTTTAATCGAAATGGTTTTTGCCAAAACATCAACTTTTTTCTTTGTATAGGCTTTCCACTTCTTCCCTTTCTTAAAATAAGCCTTCACCGTTAAAGTTTTGCCCGCCGCCTGTTTCGGAATCTTTACACTGTAGTTTCCCTTTTTATTTGCGGTTGCCTTATAAGTCATCTTTCCAATCTGAATCCGAACCTGGTATTTCTTCTTCGTCTTTCCTTTTACCACTGAGGCCGAATCATATACCTTGTTTACAGATAATTTTTTCTTTGCTGCCTGAGCCGGAATCGCCGGCTGAAATTTTGAAACATAAAAAATATTCATTTTACCACAAATTTACCACAATTGAATGAGCTTTGATATGATAATATAAATTTGAAAAGGACACCTCATTGGGTGTCCTTTAACATGAATTAACTACTTGTTTTCTTGTTATACATTTTTTAAGCATTTTTATTTCTTTTACGCTTTTTACCAAATAAAACAGCTAATGCACCACTTGAGCCAGCAAACATAAAAGCAAATAAACTTATATTTGACATATCACCTGTTTTTGGACTTTTGGACTGTTTATCAGACTTTGTTGTATTGTTTGGCTTATTTGGCTTCTGTGGCTGTTGTGGTTTGTTAGTAGTTTTTTGTTCCACTGTAACAGTAATTGTTTTTTCAGCAGAAGCTCCGTTTTTGTCAGTTACTTTATATGTCACATGATAAATACCAGCTTTAGAAGTATCTACATCATTCGCAATAATATTATCCTTTGTCAGCGTAATATCGCCATCTTCTTTGTCCGTTGCACTAACGTCTAACAATGGGTCGAAATTATCGTCTACATTCAATGTAACATCATTTGCTGAAATCGTAGGCACATTATTGATAACACTCATATTTGGGCAAAACTTCCATTCACCGACTACCAATATATTGTCATTAACTACTATTTCTGTTCTGTCTTTCCAGCCTGTGAATACCCACTTTCCATCTTCTACCTTGATTTCAGAATCAGCAAAAATAGGTAAAGTTACTTTATCGCCTTTTTTAATGCCAATTATTGGGTCTGGAAGCAAATCCAATATATCGCTTGGTAAATCTCTTTCTGAGGTTGTGCTTTTAAACTCAAAACGAATTTGATACTTTTCAGTTGGATCAATCTTATCCCCATTGATATAGTTAATATCATAGTTTGTCAAAAGTGAATCCACAGGAAAGATATTTTTACCTGTCACAGATGATTTCGAAAATTTAAGATTCGTAAATTCATCTGCATTTTCAGGCGGAGTGTAAAGTCCATATGAAGCAGAGTTGTTTTCGAAGCTCACATCACCTGCAAGTTTAACAGTCTGATATTTACCTGTATCCGCCGGATTGTCATAATCAGAATTTCCAGTATAAATTGCACCGCCTTGTATTGCAAAATTATTGGAAAATGTACTGTTACTTACATTTATTCCGGCATTCTTGTGTAGGTATACTCCTCCACCATATTTAGCTTGATTTCTCATAAATGTGACATTTTCAATCTTAGTTTCTGATGTACTTTCTTGAATGAAAATACCACCGCCATGCGCTCCATTATTTCCCTTAATCGTTCCACCTGTTATAGAAAGTCTGCCAGTATCAGATACAGCGATACCACCTCCACTGGCAGTTGTCTTGTTATTAGAAATTATGCCACCAGTCATGTTCATTGTACCATGTAACATAATTGCGCCACCATTACTGTGACGGATACTCCCCCCAACTGTAACTTCAGTGCCTATCGCTTCACAGCCTTCAATAACACCACCTTCTAAGTTAAGCTGTGTACCTTCATCTACATAGACTGCTCCGCCATCATAGCCTTCTGAGCTTTTACAGTTTTCGATTACGGCACCTTTCTTAATAGTCGTTACTACGCCTTTGCCGTTACCTAAGGTAACGATTGCTCCGCCTGACCACGGAGTATACGGATCAGATCCTCGCCCAAGGCAGTTTCTTATAACTGCTCCCTCATCCAAGATGATCGTGGTAGCCCTTGTATGTGTTCCAACACCTCCATCCGAATAAATACCTCCCATGGCATTGTTTCCATCAAGGATGATATTTTTCAGCGTCAGGGACGAATCACCGCCAACATTAAAATGCCTTGATGACCACGCCTTACCCGGGTTTACACGCGTAATCACAAATTGATTTCCTGGAGATGAGGTAACAGTGACCGTCGCATTCATAGGAATGCCTGGTGCCTTGTCATCTTCTGTATAATCACGGGTTACCATAACGGTATATGCATTCCACTTATCTTTATTATCACTGTTAATAGCTCCCAGTGTATCCTGAAGCGTGTCATATCGGCCAATTTCAGAGCCATCCGTGTCTTTGGTAACGATAAATGTTTTTTCTGGTGTTTCTGCTGGCGGAACTTCCGATAGTATATTTTCTATTTTAAAGGATTTTGAATACATCGCAAATGATACTGTTGTATCATCTGTCTTGGTATAGTAAGAATCTGTAACATTATCGTCCGTCACGACAGATACATCCATATCATTCACTTTAACATCAGGGACATTATCATGAAATATTTTTCCATCTGCTGCCTTAAGGTTCTGGATATCAAATCTTAAGCGATACTCTTTTCCAGCCTCAAACTGCACTGTTTCCGATGTGGGTTTTGCGTAACCCCAATTTCCGTCAGCCTGTTTTACCCTCCAGCTTGCAAATACTTCACCACCATCTGTAAGGCTGTTCCCATCATTTGGCTGAACATTAAAACTATCTGGTACTGTATCTCCAAGAACCGGCTCTTTTACCTCGTCCATATCAAACGATAAACTTAAAATTTCCTGTGGAGCTTCTTCAGCATGTACAGACATTGTACCTGAGAACATTGTTCCAAAAGTTAAAATCAGTGCTAAAAGCATTGAGAATTTCTTTTTTAACTTTCTTTGTATCATAATTTCTTTTTACTCCTTTCTTGTGTTTGATTATCTTTTATCTAATCATTTAATTCAGATTCTTCTATAAGAATCACTCCCTTTCCAATCAAAACAGGTCTGAATTTCTATACCACAATATTTGTATCCCTGAATTGCTGTGGTGTCACACCTGTATATTTTTTAAAAGTGCGGTAATAATGAGACAGATCATAGAAGCTCAAACGCCTTGCAATTTCTCCTATCGGAACCCCTGACTGAATCATCATCTTTGATTCCTCAATCTTTCTCTGGTTGACATACTCATTGATGGATACGCCTATTTCTTCTTTAAATCTGCTACGAAGTGCACTTTCTGATAAATAGAACTGTTTTGCAAGTTCTGCAACTTTGATATTGTCATAAATTTTCAAATTAATATATTGTAAGATACATCGAATCAGGGATGTTCTGGCCTGATTCGATACCCCATGAAGTTCTTTTGTAAAATGGATGATCGCACTGTCTCGCGTTGCCAGAACCCCTATAAACTCTGTTTGTTCCTCTAGCTTTCTAATATAATAATTTCTCAGTTTGATTACTGAAAGAATATCCTTCCCGACCTGAATTGCCAGTGATGCCAGTTTTTCCAGAATAATAATCGTATAATTCTTTTCTGTTTTCAAAGAACTGCTAGTCAAAATTGGCAAAACACTTGTTCCCAATTCTACAAGGCCACTTTTTAATAATTCAATATCGCCCTGACTTACAAGATTCATGATTTTATTTTCATAATCAAATGTGTATCGCTCCACACGGAAGGTATCATACACCGTGTCTTCAGATGATTTTCTCACCAACTCCAACTGGTTTTGCGCCACTTGCTCATGCAGTCCTTTCGAATAAACATCCTCCAAATCCATATCAAACAAAAATCCCAGAAGAATCAAACAATCTCTGATATCTCCCAGAGGATATACGGGAAGCGATACATAATATTCCCAACACTCGTTTTCTTTTAAAATTTTTTTGCTTTCTTTCATTAGATTATTATAAACATGAGAAAAATCTGCCCTTGTAATATTGTTAACCCTAAAAGCTCCAATCACTATTTTTACATCCTTATACCACAGACATAAAAAAATTTCATTTAACATTCCGCTATAAAATTGTACAACTTCTTCTGAGATATTCCTTTCTTTAAATTCATAAGAAATAGGATGCTTATAAACTGATTTATAGCTTTTTAAAACTTTATTTGTTTCTTTTTCTAATATCCATACCGGCATTTTCAACATGACATGTAAGGATTTGACTTTTTTCAAATCCTGCTCATTTAAATTCATATAAAAAGTCCCCTTTCTTATGTAAGCACTCACTTTCTGACTTCCATTCTTTGCCCTTCTCATAGTGCTTGGTAGTGTCAAAAACTACCTGTTTTTTGTTACAAAATATATTAAAAAACCTTAATTTTATGGAAAGTTGTAAATAAAAAGAGCATTGACCCCTTTTCCTGCTATTTAATTAAGACGGATAAAAGAGGTCTTTATTTGTGGAATAAAATATCTCTGCACAACAAATGGAATGAAAATACACATTTTTTCCCTTTCTATATCTAAAAACAATCTTAACTATTTTCTACTATACAATAACCACCAAAAAAAGTTAATTGTATAAATTGCGCAAAACGTGTAAATTACGCTTGATTTTAGTGATTTACATTAAGAGAAGCGATAGAAAGAACAAGTGAGTATAAAGGAACTCTCAACTTGGTAAATCAGTATAAAGAGATGGCAGATTTATTAAAAGTAAGTATGGCAACAAAAAAAATTATGGGAAAAATATATAAAGGGAAATCCTTATGAAAAAGATATCGTTTTTTAGACGCAGTAGTCATTTATGAAAAGATTGGTGAAATATTAGAAAAGAAAGATTCTTTATTTTGATCTATAAAAAATATCAAAGTATCCGTGAATTTGCCGCCGATTTACCGGCAACACATTCGGTTTTTGACCTTGTGACAGTCAAAAACCGAACGTACGGTATGAAGGTAATCTCAACGGTAAAGAAAACGCGGTTGTCCTTTTGAGTTATCCTGAAAAGGCATTTGCAAATCCCAGGGCATTACGTGCCTTTATCAGCACAAATACAGAATCATTGACACTGGAAATTCTTTCGTGTTATGTATGCGGATGGGCAATCGAGGTATGTTTCAGGTGATGTGAAAACAGACTGGCACTGGCTGCATACCAGATAAGTTCCTCAAAGGGAATCCAGAGATACTGGCTGCTGATGTCACTAGCACATTATATTTGTCTCGTAGGAACGGAGAAATACAGTTCTTTTGAAACTGGATACCGCCTGATTTGTGACATGATCCAGCAAGAGAAGTATCTGTTTCAATGCGCAAAGGCAAGTAGCGATTTTGATTTATTTACGAAAGTAGCAATGTAGTTTTGTGCATTTTTTAATTTGTTCATTTATAGTAACAATGTATATTTACAAAAAAAATCTGGTGCAAAATTATATCTACATAGATAATATCTAGTTAGATACAATGCAATTAAAGGAGGTGAATTACTTTTGGGCAGAACAGAAATGAAAATTTTGATCGGACTTCACAGAAATGTAAATGCTTTAGATAAATAAACATCCAAAATAGCAGCAGAATACAATTTAACCTTTAGTCAATTTATGGTTTTAGAAGCTCTTTACAGTAAAGGCGATATGAGCGTCGGAGAGGTAAGGGAAAGAATACTCAGTAGCGTGGGAACCATACCTCTAATAGTGAACAACTTGGTAAAAATGAACTATATCGAAAGATTATCTGACGAGAAAGACAGGCGTGTATGTATACTGCATCTGACGAAAGAAGGCTATGATGTTATTAGCAAAATTGCACCTAAAAATGAAGCGATGATAACAGAAAGCATGGAAGTATTGGATCAAGAAGAAAAAGAAAAACTGGTATATCTTTTGAAGAAAATAGGAGGAAAATTTAATGGAAAGAACAGTGAAGACTAAAGTAAAAGGTTTTAGAACAACAGATGGAGCAGTTGTAAACTTAGTAAGAGTCTTAGAAAATCAGACAATAAAGGAGTTTTATCCTATTTTAATGCTTGACTCTTTTGACAGCGTTAATCCTGATGATTATACAGCAGGATTTCCAATGCATCCGCATAGAGGAATCGAAACAATCAGTTATGTGTCAAGAGGCAAAATGGTTCATAAGATAGTTTGGGTAATGAAGACGGAATTTCAGACGGAGAGGGTTTGTCAAGCAAACTATGTAAATTTTAATTTTATAGGGAGTGTAAGATAAAGTGTGTAAATTAGTAACCAACTAATTACACACTTTATCTTACACTCCCGTGTTAATTCTTATATTAAAGATGCTTTTTTTGATGTTGAAGTGAGTTCAATTCTTCCAATTCATATTGAAAATTGGATGGCAGAACTTTCTAAACAGTCTCCTAAAAACAAACCCAATGAAAAACTAAAGCCAAGCACTATTAATAAAGCAAAGAGTGTTTTTAGTTCAATGATGCAATATACTATACGTCCATTACATATAATAACCCAGAACCCATGTCACGATGTAGAACAGTACACCCTTCCACCTAAGCAGCAATTAGTTTGGACTCAAGATCAGATTAACTATTTCTTGTCTTTACAAAGTGTTAAGGCATCTTTCTATTATGATATGTTATGCTTAAGCTTTTCTACAGCGATGGCTCCTGAGGAAGTTTGCGGATTTCAAGAATCAGATCTTAAAAGCTCTTTTCTTTCTTTGCACCAGGCATTAGACAAATACGACTGCATATCAGATATGAAACGCCCTGGAAGGCACAGAAAGCTTATTATACCCGATGAGTTGGCAGTGTTATTACAAAAGCGCCTTGCTCTAAAAAACACCTGGCGTTTACAACCAGATTTTTTAGAAAATGATTTATTGTTTACATACAAAGATGGAAGAAGAATTAATCTCAATGTATATCAAGAAATTTTAAGAAACTACTTTTAAATTATAATATGGAGGTAGACTCCTACATAAAGAAGCATGGATCACATCCATTTGGCATACTTCCAGAAATGACTTTATATGGTGGACGACATTCGTTTGCTTCTAAAATACTTCCGAAAACTGAAACATTGAAAAAACTGTTTTTGATGTTTCTAAAAAGATATAAAAAAACAGCGCAAGCACTGATATCTACAGCGTTTGCGCCAAAGCTGAAAACCGGATTTGAACCGGCGACCCCTTCATTACGAGTGAAGTGCTCTACCAACTGAGCTATTTCAGCATATGAGGAGCCTTTTATGCTCCTTTTGTCAAATATTTTTCAATTGTTGTGATGGCAGTTTCTTCGTCTGCTCCGTCAGCAACAACAGTGATATTGTCTAAATCATCCAACCCAAGACTCATCATACCCATGATACTTTTTCCGTTGATCCTTTTGTTGCCTGCCTCGATCAGGATCTTGCTCTCAAACTGGCTGGCCATCTGGACCAAAAAGGCAACCGGACGTTCTTCCTTGTTCTCGGTCACATGAATATTGATACTCTTAGAAATCATAATGATCCTCCCATTCTCATATCTTCAGCAATCTTACTCAGCTTCTTAAGACGATGATTGACCCCTGATTTGCCTACGGGGGGATTCAGCATCTCTCCTAGCTCTTTCAGAGTAGCCTCCGGATGTTCCAATCGCAGATAGGCGATGTCTTGCAGTCCCTGGTTCAGTTCACTAAGCCCTCTATGCTCTTGTAAAAATCGAATATCCTCGGCTTGCTTCACGGCTGCTGACACTGTCTTGTTAATGTTGGCAGTCTCACAGTTTACACGGCGGTTCACCGTGTTCCTCATATCTTTCAAGATACGGACATTTTCGAGGTTCATCAAAGCTATGTGTGCTTCCATAATGTTCAGTACATCAACGATCTTGGCACCTTCTTTGATATACACTACATAGTACTTCTTACGAATAACTATTTTAGCATCTAATTCAAAAAAATCAAGCACATCTTGCAATTGTACCGCAAATTGTTCATGAAGAGTTACAATTTCAAAGTGATAATTCTTCTCTGGATCACTCATGGAACCGGCTGCCAGAAATGCTCCCCGGATATAGGCCCTTTTACAGCACGTGTTCTGCAGGACTAATCCAAAGTTTTTCGGCTCGAAATATTTCACTGCTTTCAATAATAAAACACAATCCTCATGTTTGTCAACAAAAACCGAATAATTTCGACTTCTTTTTAGATATTCGTTGCGTTTTACCTGAAGTTCTCCATGTATATGGAATGTGTCTTTCAGCAGCGTAAAAAACCGTTTCGCCACCGATACATTCTCCGTATGAACCTTGACCAGATAGCTTCCCTTCTCTTCGCGGACTTCCCCGCAAAAGTTGAGAATACCGGCAAGTTCTGCAATTTTACAGTGTCTTGCTCCGCTCGTAAGCCTTGCAAGTTCTTCTTTGACTTCACTTGAAAATGACATTTCCTACCTCGTTATATCTCTATGCTCAACCTTCACCGGATATGGCAGCTGTTTTAATTTTTCTGCCAGTGCATTCGTGATGGTGACAGAACGGTGCTTCCCTCCAGTGCAGCCGATCCCTATGACCAGATTATACTTTCCTTCTTTGATGTAGTTGGGAATCAGAAATTTGAGCATATCTTCTAATTTCTCTAAAAATACTCTGGACTCTTCATGTTTCATGACAAACTCCTGAATAGGCCTGTCATTGCCGGTCAGAGGGCGCAGAGAAAGGTCATAATAAGGATTGGGAAGGAATCTTACATCAAACACCAGGTCTACGTCTGCCGGTATACCGAATTTGAACCCAAAAGACACCACTGCCACATTGAAGTTAGCATATTCTTCTTCCCTGACAAATATCCTGTCAATTTCAGCCTTCAGCTCCCTTGTGAGAAGCTGGCTGGTATCTATGACATAATCCGCATGTTTTTTCAAAACATCGACTGCTTCCCGCTCCTTTTCAATACCATCCTCTATCCGGCCGTTCCTGGCCAGAGGATGATTCCTTCTGGTCTCCTTGTAACGCTTGATCAAAATCCGGTTGCTGGCATTGAGAAACAAAATTTCAAACTTGACACCCATTTCATTGACTTTTTTTAATTCTTCTAAAAACTCATCAATCGATGCGCCGCTCCGGATATCAATGCCTAAAGCCACATTTGAAATATTTGCAGTCTTGTCAAGGGTAAGCTCCGCAAATCTGCACAGCAGTCTGGTGGGGAGATTATCCACACAAAAATACCCGACATCTTCCAGCATTTTAAGAGCACTGCTCTTTCCTGCCCCAGACATCCCGGTTACGATTACAAACCTCATACGTAAATTCCTCTAAAACTTTCCGACCCGCTTCACTTCCGGTTCCAGGTCCACTCCAAACTTTTCCTTCACTGTTTTCTGAACGTCTTCGATCAGCTGAAGAACATCTTTCGCCGTTGCGTTCTCCTGATTTACTACAAATCCGCAGTGTTTATCCGACACACGTGCCCCTCCGACCTGATATCCTCTGAGTCCTGCGTCATCAATCAGTTTTCCGGCAAAGTAGCCCTCCGGGCGCTTAAACGTACTGCCTGCGCTCGGCAGTTCCAGAGGCTGTTTCGTCTTCCTGGCTAATGTATACTCATCCATTTGTTTTTTTATCTCAGAGGGTTCTCCCTCTTTCAAAGAAATTGTACCGCCGAGCACCGTATATCCGCATTTAATGACATTGCTGGTTCGGTATCCAAGCTCCAGTTCCTCTGCGGAAAGGGTAAGAATCTCTCCTTCTTTCGTGAGGACTGTGGCCTCTTTTAATACCTGGATCATCTCTCCGCCGTAGGCTCCCGCATTCATAGTGATTGCGCCTCCGAATGTTCCAGGTATGCCTCCTGCAAACTCAAAGCCTGTCAGGCTCCGGTTCTGTGCTTCCCGGGCAATAGAGCTTAGCAATGCTCCCGCCTGAGCCGTAATCTCAGTTCCGTTGACTGTGATTTCATTCATGTTCTTATAAATCTGGAGGACAATGCCGTCGATTCCCCGGTCCCCTACCAGCAGATTGCTTCCGTTTCCCAGAATAAACATGGGAATTTCGTGTTTCCTGGCAGTCTTCACGGTCCACTGCACTTCCTCAATGGTTTCAGGAATAATGTACAATTCTGCCTCTCCGCCTATCCGGAAGGTCGTATGTTTTTTCATCGGTTCTTTTGTAAGTACCCGTTCGGGTGCGATCTTCTGTCTCAATTCTTCAAGAATCGTGTTCATGCTATTCTCCTTTAATCAGCCTTGCAGCCCCGTAAATTCCTGCGTCATTTCCGAGACTTGCAAGAATAAATTTCCCTTCTTTTACAGCGCCGAAGGTGTATGTCCCATAATGCTTTTTAATGGCGTCAAGAAGGATATCTCCTGCTTTCGACACACCTCCCCCGATGACAAATACTTCGGGGTCTACTGTCAGTGTGATATTCCCGAAGGCCATTGCCAGCTTCTCTCCCAGCCGGTCGACCTGTTCTATGGCAAAGGCGTCTCCTTCTTTTGCCAGATCAAAAATATCTTTTGCCGAAAAGCCGTCCATTCGGCGCAGCGGCGTTTCTATGTCAGATTCCTCCAGCGCTTTTTTTGTCTCATATACAATTCCTGTCGCTGAAGCGTACAGTTCCAGACAGCCGGTCTTTCCGCAGTTACACTTGCGTGTCTCCGCCGGGTTTACCGTCATGTGTCCGATCTCACCGCCATATCCATGGCTTCCGTTGATGATCTGTCCGTCGACGATCATGCCGCCGCCCACACCTGTTCCCAGAGTAACCATGACAGCACTGCGGTAATCTTTCGCAGCACCAGCCCAAAGTTCTCCCAGCGCAGCCACATTTGCATCGTTGGTCACTTTGACAGGACAGTCCAGCAGTTTGCCCAGTTCCTGAGCCACGTTGACCTGCCCCCAGCCCAGATTGACACATTCATTGACCTTTTCAAAAGAAAGTACCGCCCCGGGAACCCCGACTCCTGCTCCAATCAGCTGTCCGGTTTCTATCCCATGGAATGCGATATTTTCTTTCAGCGCCACTCCGATATCCTCTATAATATATGCCCCGCCGTCCTCTTTTCTGATGGGAATCTCCCACTTTTCTTTCAGACTTCCGTCCTCCTGAAACAATCCCAGTTTTACGGTGGTGCCTCCTACATCGACTCCATAAATGTAATTCATTCTGCTTATTCCTCCAATTTCCCGGTCACTCGTTTGTATAATTCTTCCGCGGCATTATATCCCATCTTCTTCTGACGGTGATTAATGGCAGCGGCCTCAACGATAATCGCGAGATTTCTTCCCGGACGGATCGGCAGCGCGTGTGCCACAACCTTATTCCCCAGGTATTCTATATAATTTTCATCCAGTCCGAGCCTGTCATAATCTGTTTCTTTGTTCCAGTCTTCCAGCTGAATGACAAGATCAATGCTCTGGGTCATTTTGACGCTCTCCACACCGAACAGGTTCTTTACATCAATGATGCCGATGCCCCTGAGTTCAATGAAAAACCGAGTCACTGCCGGTGAGGAACCGATCAGAGTATCTTTGCTCACACGCTTAATCTCCACCACATCATCCGAAACAAGCCGATGGCCTCTCTTCAGAAGTTCCAAAGCAGCCTCGCTTTTGCCGATGCCGCTTTCCCCTGTGATCAGAATTCCTTCGCCGAATACATCCACTAACACTCCATGAATTGAAATCCGGGGCGCCAGTTCCACACTCAGCCAGCGGATGACTTCTGCGGTAAACTCTGAAGTTGAATCTTTACTGATAAAAACTGGAACTCCGTATTTCCTTCCAAAGTCAACGATCTTATCACACGGCTGTTTTCCGCGGCAGAATACCAGACATGGAATCTGGGCACTGAAAAGACGGTCCAGAATCTGATTACAGTTTTCATCCTTTTCCAAAATATTATTGATATATATATATTCTACATTTCCAATAATCTGCACCCTGGACGATGAAAAATGGTCAAAAAAGCCTGCCAGCTGAAGCGCCGGCCGGTTTACTTCTGCCTGGGTGATATAAATGTCATTGGTGTTAATTTCCGGGATCACCGGGATCAGTTCCAGCTTCTTTGCCAGTTCTGCCACCGATACTTTGTATTCCTCGCTCATAATGAATCCTCCTTGTCCGATTGTTATTCTTAGTTTATCACATTTTCTTCCTTAGACAAATGGAAAAACGAATAGATCTCTTTTGCTGCTTTCCTTGTCATTCCCGGAACCTGCATGATCTCATCTTCCGTGGCCTCTTTGATGTTCTGTATCTGCTTAAAATGTTTCATCAGCGCTTTTCTGCGCTTCGGCCCTACTCCTTTGATCTCATCCAGTACAGAGCTGACCTGGCCTTTTGCCCTCAGCGAGCGATGGTACTCAATAGCAAACCGGTGGGCCTCATCCTGAATCCTTGTGACCAGCTGGAATGCTTCGCTCCTTTTCGGAAAATAGATTTCGTCATTATTATAGTACAATCCCCTGGTTCTATGATTGTCATCTTTTACCATACCGCACACCGGAATATCCATTTTCAGGTCTTTTAAAACTCTCTGAGCAACATTTACCTGGCCTTTTCCTCCATCCATCAGGAGCAGATCCGGAAACTTGGTAAAACTTCCAAATTCCAGATCCTCATTCTTAGCCTTTAATTCTTCGATCTCTTTTTGTCCGTGCAGGAGTCTCCTCGTGAGGACTTCCTCCATACTTCTGTAATCATCCGGGCCGTCCACTGTCTTTAGGCGGAATTTCCGGTAATCCCGCTTTCTGGCCTTTCCGTCTTCGAAGACGACCATAGAAGCAACGGTCTGAAACCCACTGATATTGGATATATCGAAGGCCTCCATCCTGTGAAGCCCCTTGATCCCAAGGAGCTGCTCTATCTCTTTCACTGCTCCGATGGTCCTTTTTTCTTCTCTCTTGAGTTTTTCTTTATCCTGCCTTAAAACATTGGACGCATTCTCTTTTGCCAATTCTACGAGGCGGTGCTTTTCTCCCCGAAGCGGAATCCGAATATGCACCCTTCCGCCCCTCTTCTTGGAAAGCCACTCTTCCACAATCTCCATATCGTCCATGCCGCACTCCAGGAAGATCTCTCCCGGCAGATACGGAGTTCCTGCGTAAAACTGTTTTACAAAGGCACTCATGAGTTCTTCATCTGTTGTCTCCTCATCCTGGGTCATATGAAAATGCTCTCTGCCCAGGAGTTTGCCGTCTCTGATAAAAAATACGGCGACCACTGCGTCCTGCTTTTCTTTGGCAAATGCGATAATATCCCTGTTTTCAAATCCATAGCTGTTGATCTTCTGACGGTCAGCGATTTTGCCGATGCTCTTTAACAGATTTCTATATTCTGCTGCCTGCTCAAACTCAAGGTCTGCCGCTGCCTGCTTCATCTTTTCCTCCAGCATGTCCGACACATCCTTATAATTTCCGTTCAGAAAACTCAGTACCTGATCAATGGATTTTCTGTAATCTTCCCCGGAAATATAATCCTGGCAGGGCCCCTCACACTGTTTGATCTGATAATACAGACACGGCCTGTCTTTCCCGATATCTTTCGGCAGCTTCCGGCTGCATGTCCGGATCTTAAACAGCTTCCTGAGCAGCTCAATGATATCTTTTACCGCTCCGGCGCTCGTATATGGCCCAAAGTATCTGCACTTGTCCTGTTTCATCCTTCTGGCCAGCATAATACGCGGATATTCCTCATTTGTGGTGACCTTAATGTATGGATAATTCTTATCATCCTTCAGCATGGTATTATACTTTGGACGATGTTCCTTGATCAGATTGCACTCAAGCACCAAGGCCTCCAGCTCTGAATCTGTAATGATGTACTCAAAATATGCGATGTGCGATACCATATGCTGAATCTTTGTCGTCAAATTTCTGCTTCCCTGAAAGTACTGTCTGACCCGGTTGCAGAGTTTGATCGCCTTACCTACATATATGATCTCGTCCTTGTCATTATGCATTATATAAACTCCGGGCTTGGCCGGAAGCTTTTTTAATTCTTCTTCAATGTTAAACATCCTGGTATTCCTCCATCATTCCAACATGTGTGTACCCATAATACCATACTGGGGCGGAAAATGTCACATCAAAACAACCCCGCAGCAAAAGCTGCGGGGCCGTCTGTTTAATGAAAAGAGAGGATTAATATATATGAAAAACTAAACTTTGCCTTGCAAAGCACGTCCAACCATAGGGTTTAAAATGTGGTGTGCCCTGCAGGTATGATTTAAGTATATCAGAATCCTCTCCGTAAACAATGGATAGAAAATAAACAATTCTAAAGAAAAAATAAAATAGCCTGAAGGAATTCTTAGGATTACTAGGACTATCTGAAATTCAGTTTATCTCCCTCCCAAAATTACTGGCTTATGAGAAGTCTTCCAATCTGCATCTCAAAAGTATAGTTGTTTTCAGGCATCCATCGCTCTACTTCTTTTTTATTGATTTTTACCTTTTTCAGCTTCATTTTTAACGTAGTTTCTTTCATCTCTTTCGTAGGCTTTGTTTCCTTGATCAATTTTGCCATCTCGGTAAGGACATACGTTCCAATCTGGCTTTGGTCTGTTATTTTCCCTGATGCTGCGGCTTTTCTGACATTCGCCATAAGCTTGGACTGTATTTCACTCAGGTTCACACTTTGAGATTTCAGAATCACCGTAGCAGTTCCTTCTTTCTCATCTTTTTCGTCTGTCTTCACTTCATATTTAAGCTTAGATAAGGAATGCAGAAGTGCGTCAATCACTTTATCTGCATCTTCGGATTTAAAGATATTTCCGGCAGTATTTGCAGATGTCATGAAGGAAGATTTCATGCTTGTTTTGTATGTGTTTAATGCCTTTTTTGCTTCCGCTTCTGTGTGTCCATATTTGACCATTTCTTCTGTATTTCCTCTGGTAAACAGAAGATAATAAGCCTCTGCAAGCTTGTCCGGCTCCGGTATTTCCTCTTTCTTTTTACATCCGGCTAATGCGAGAGAAATGATCAATACAAGGCTTAATAAAACCGCCAGTTTTTTCTTCATTTGTCTTTTCATAACCTATTCTCCTTTTAAACTTCTGTGTATTTTGAACATTCATTCAACTGCAGCAGAGACAGCCGGCTCTGCTGCAAAGATTACTGTTTACTTATTTTACATATTTTACAATGTATTTTCCGCTTGTATTTTTCGTATTTTTTGTAATTTTAACATAGTATGTGCCTTTTGATAACTTTCCTGAGAAAGTAATGTAACTTGGATTATAAGCGGTACGTGAGCTCATCTTCTTTTTCCCTTTGTATAAGGTTGCAGTCACATTTCCAGAGCTGTTATATGTAGTAATCTTGAACTGTGTGGAACGTCTCTTTGTTACTTTGAATTTATACCAATGTGACTTTTTCTTTGCATCAGAGGCAGTTAAAACATTTGTTTTAGATTTCTTGCGTTTGATTGTTTTTGATTTTGACTTTTTAGTACCATATTTTCCGGTATAAGATTTTTTTCCATATCTTGCAGTGTAAAAATCATATTTAGAAGTACCAGATATAACAAGACGGTAACTACCCTTGCTTAATGCATGATATCTCCTGATATTTGAATTATAACTATATTTTTGATCTGTAATTCTTACCCATTTTTTCCCGCTCTTCTTTTCAATATGGCTCTTTAAAGAATACCTTTGGCTGAAACCAGATCTGTCCAAACCTGACTCCTCTTTGAAACTGAAAAATACTGATAGTTATTTCCCCCATTACCTGCTATATATTTTGCAGTTCCAGATAAATTTCCGTTATCACTTGAGTAATAATATGGAAGGTAGCCTGTAGCAACAGCTGAATTATAAGGTGCAGACACTGTTAATCTGTACGTTCCTTTATTTACATAATTGGCGATCACCGTATCATCGTCGGAATAACTAGATGCAATAGAATTTCCCCTGCTGTCGGTTATTGTAACAGAACAGTTTGCAGGTGTTGAGGTAATCAATCCGGTTGACTGATCAACATAAGAGTTTCCAAAAGCCACACAGAGTTTACCATTTGTAGGCATATAAATATTAGCTACTACTTGTTTACTGGTTGTAATCGGACTTACAACATTGAACTGACCTTTTTGAATTCTCTGATTGATTGCGTTTACATTAGCCTGAGTGTTTATTCTATAAGCAGTAGTGTTTTGTACAGCCCGAGCACCTTTTGATTTTTTTGCAGCCTTAATAACCTGGCCTGACTTAACATCCTGGATGCCTTCCATTCCTTTTATTTCTGATGACACTTGACCTTT
Source organism: Anaerostipes sp. AF04-45 (assembly GCF_003461725.1). Taxonomy (NCBI): domain Bacteria; kingdom Bacillati; phylum Bacillota; class Clostridia; order Lachnospirales; family Lachnospiraceae; genus Anaerostipes; species Anaerostipes sp. AF04-45. The sequence continues at coordinate 120,653 of NZ_QTXQ01000007.1, read as the reverse complement.
CTTGTCACCTACTTTACTTGTGATATCTTCCTTCTTCTCTGCGCCGAATGCCACAGTGCTGAATCCCAATGTAAGGGACAGCCCCAGACACACAGCGGCTTTTAAAACTTTCCTCATAAACATTCTCCTTTTTATTATGTCTTTTTTGCTATACTTCTGACTGAGTCCCCCAACATCCAAAAGCACAGCAGCTGCCTGCTCCCATATTAATTTATTTTCTCAAAATTAGCGGTTATCTACCTTCTCCGGGTACATATCGTGATGTGCCAGCCGGTCAAAGGCAATCTGCTCCCACGGCGTTCCCTTTCTGCCATAGTTGCAGTATGGATCAATGGAGATCCCGCCGCGCGGCGTAAACTTGCCCCAAACTTCAATATATTTCGGGTCCATCAGTTTGATCAGATCCTTCATAATAATATTCATACAGTCCTCGTGGAAATCTCCATGATTGCGGAAACTGTACAGATACAATTTAAGGGATTTGCTTTCCACCATCCTCTCTCCCGGAACATAGGAAATATAAACAGTCGCAAAATCCGGCTGTCCGGTCATCGGACACAGACTGGTAAATTCCGGTGCGTTAAACTTTACAAAATAATCATTTTCGGGATGCTTATTCGGAAAAGTCTCCAACACTTCCGGTGCATAATCATCCGGATATTTTGTCTGCTGATTTCCCAGCAGTGTAATACCTCCCAATTCCACATTGGTTCTACCACTCATCTTAATTCCTCCTGTTTTTGTTCCAATCAAGGATACTTTTCTACTCCATTGATTGTCCTATCAGTATACCATATTTTTTACATGCTGTCATAAATATTGACATGAACTATGACAGATTTTTCTTACGGAAAAATTTCCTGCCGAGGAGCAGTGCTGCTCCAAAAATCAGAAGAATCCCTATAGCTGCAAAAACAAGGTCTCCCTTATCATAGCTTTTTGCATTTCTCCCCCATCCAGACGTTTTTGGAGTTTGTTTTTCATTATCCTGTACCTCCGGGGCTGTCTTTTTTCTCTGGACTTTTTCTTTCTTTTTCTCCTGTCTCTGAGAAGACTCATTTTTATTCACATTTTGGCTCTTCTTAGACTTTTGATCTGAGACAGAATTTTTATCCTTATACCTAACGGAATTTTCCGAATACCCGGGGTTGCCTTCACTCCTCTGATCCTTCTGCGTACTTTCCTCCTGTTCTACAGTCTGTCCGCCTCTGTCTCCACCGGATTCCCCGCTGACAGAAGATTCCGGAGCCCCATGGTCTACGTCTATTTTCCACACGGCGCTGGTTCCTGAAAAAATACTGCTGCCATGAACCTTTGTACGCATATAAAACGTTTTTGTATTTACAGGTATGTCAAAGACAAAGCTGAAGACTCCGAACGGTTTTGGAAAGTCCTGGCCGCGAATGATATTCGTACTGCCGTTTTTTTCTTCATAAGTCCTCCAGTTTTTCTGATCCGCACTGTATTGAAGAATCATGGAGTCTGCGCCGGCAGGATAAGGCAGTTCCAGCATTCCCCTGATCCGTCCCTCTTCCTTCGACAGAATCCTGTAACTGTTTAAAAACATTCCCTCCGGCGGTACCGCAATGACGGCTGTCTCCGGGCTGATTCCTGACGAATTGATGTAAATCCCAAACAGATCTTTTGTGAGAAGTCTCCCTTTCACAAGCGTAATCCCTTCTTTTGAAGTATCTGCTCCTGAAGCATCCCATATAACAGGCATTGAAATAATACTTTTCTCTTTTGTCTCTGCATTTTCCACGTAAACACTGGCATTTTGCGGCAGAAGGGATTTAAGGTCTGTGCCAGTTCTGCCGATGACAGGAGTAAAGCTGTCAACATCATAAATGCTGTAGACTGTATTTTTCATGCCCGTGATTTCCGGAACTATTTTAGAATCCCTGCTGGATATTTCGGAACCGGCAACACTGACTGCAGTACCTGAGGCATCACTGACAGAAGCAGTAATGCGGCAGCGGTTCACTTCTGTCCTGCCCAGATTCGAAACACCACACGCTTCCTGGTCTCCGGACACTTTTATATTACAATCTGTCAAAGACAACGTTTGGTTTCTATTATTTTTAACTCCCTCAACCCGCCCTGTGCCTTTTGCTGTAACATCGATCTGTCTAAGCACCAGCGGCTCATCTGTGCCATGATAAATTCCGGTGATATCCTTTCCTTTCATCTGAATCGTAAACCTGTCCGACGGATCAGATGAAGTCTGAAGGGTTCCGCGGATAACCTGAACCGCACATGCATCGTCGGACTCGTCAAGAACCGTCCCTCTTTTTAAAATAAGATGAGAGTCTATACTGTTTTCCATTAGTACAAACATATAGTTTCCGCTTATCGTAAGGTCAGGATTATCAATGATCACTCTGCTGTTTACAATAATTCCATGATTTCCGCAGTCAATCCTCACTTTGCCTCTGCCGTCAAACCGGATGGGATCTTCCTTAGTCCCTTTTGTAAGCTTCAGATCCCCTGTCAGAGTATAGACGGCATTCTGGTCATTCTTATGCTTCTCATACCATTCTAAAAATTTCTCTTCATCCTCTGCTTTGGGAGGACCCCATGCAGAACAGAAAACTGGCTGAGCCATGGTCAATATGATAACTCCCAAAAATAAACAGATCATTTTCTTATAATTCTTTTTCATTTGCAGTCCTCTCTTCGTCCCATAGATCCTAAACAAAATATTACCTTATCGTACGAAGTACGTCCACCCGAAGGGTATAAAATGCGGTGTGCCCTGCGGGTATACCTTATCGTACGAAGTACGTCCACCCAATTGAGTTCTGTTTCACAATAAATAACAACATTGTCTGTTAAAATTGCAAAGGCTCTGAAATATGTTTACAATAAAAATAACACATCTATACTCTGAGTATAGAAAATCATGAAAGGAGCCCCGACTATGGAGCGTTTGCTGTTTGTGGATGATGACTTAGAAATCCTTGAAATTAACCGTAAGTATTTTGAAACATGCGGGTATCATGTGAATACTGCCACTGATGCTCTGACTGCTCTTTCCTGTTTGTCAGAACACACGTATCAGTGTGTTATCCTGGACATTCATATGGAAAAAACGGATGGATTCTGTCTCTGCCGGACGATTCGTGCAAATTACAGCATACCCGTGATCTTTCTGACTAATCTGACCGATGAAGAGATCATGATAGAAAGTTTTGACTGCGGCGGGGATGATTATATTACAAAGCCTTATCTCTTAAAAGAACTGGAGATGAGGATCAGGGCCAGAATACGAAACTCCTGCTGCACCGTTCCTTCCTGCCGGACGCCCGGACTGTCCGTGGATAATGACGAAAAGCAGGCATACATTGGGAATCTTCCGCTGAATCTGACGGTCAATGAATTCGAAATTCTGAGATTTTTAATGGATCATAAAGGCATTCCCTACAGGCAGGAAGAAATTTACCGCGCGGTATGGGGTGAGTCCTGTTATAATACACACAGTATTCAGATCCTGATTATGCGGATCCGGAAGAAAATCCAGGTACTGTCTCCCGAAAAAGAATATATTAAAACACAATGGGGAAAAGGGTATCTCTTCACAGAGTAAACAAAAACTATAGGGAGTCTGCCATGCACTTAAAAACAGAAAAATCCAAAAAGAAACTGTTATCCGTCTTTATCCTCTCCGCCGCTCTGCTGTCCGCTGCCCTGCTTTTTACTCTTTGCTATTCTCTGGACAATAAATATACCTCATCAAATTCTAATCCCTCTAAAGATCTGGTTCCTTTGACCGGGCAGTGGGAATTTTATTCCGGCCGTCTGTACACACCAAAGGATTTTTCTGCAGGATCCGCAGAGTCTCCTGAAATCATCACTATTGGCCAATTTGGAAATTTTTCATCCCATCAGCCAAGTCAATCACCTTTTGGCGCCGCTACTTACCGTAAAGTTTTAAATCTTCCTTCGTCTAAAGACGATTGGATGCTCGAAGTGCCGGAAATTTTCTCTTCCTGCCGTATCTATGTCAACCAAACGCTAGTCCGGCAAATGGGCAGCCCCGATGCAGTTCCCGTTTCCCGGCATATACAGAATACATTAATTCCTCTTCCCTCCGGAACCGTCGAATTAGTCATTCAGGCCGCAAATGATACCCATTATTACAGCGGACTTACCTATCCTCCGGTCCTAGGAACGAGCAGTGCCGTTACAAATGCCCTGACACAGAAAATAATCTTCTATGCGCTGCTGTGCTTTTTTCCTCTGGGAGCGGCTGTCACATCACTGGGTGTCTGGGTCCGGAATCATTCGGACCAGGTCTTTGCCGCATACGGACTGGTCTGCCTGTTTTTCTCAATTCATGTCAGCTATCCGTTTTTTCACTGGCTTGGATGGGATCTTTGGGGAACATCCTATCTCATTGAAGATGTGTCCTATTTTGCAATGCTTGCCTGCATGGTTTTGCTCACCAGCCGGCTGTGCAGAGGAATTCTTCCGGTCAGACTGCACATTGCTGTTTACGTGTTTACGGTCCTGATGTCCGTATCTCCCGTCATTTTTACTTATGTACTTTTTCCGGCATTTCATAATATCGTCAGCATTTACGGAACCATCATCTATACTTCTAAGCTGCTGATCAGCTTTTATTTGATCCTCCTGTCCTTCCTTGGAATCCTGAATGACCGGTCTTCTGTATGGCTGCTGGCAGGAAATGCAGTGTTTGGATTCGGACTTTTCACCGATCTGTGGACCGGAGGAGACTATGAACCCCTCCGGTTTGGATGGCAGGATGAGTACAGCGGTTTTCTGATGGTTCTGCTTTTTATGATTTTGATCATCCGGTATAATCAAAACCTGATCCTGAAAAATCAACGTCTGACTCTTCATCTTCAGGAAGAAGTGGATAAAAAGACTGCCCGTCTGTCGAAGATGCTGGAAGAACGAAAGGAATTTCTCTCGATTGCCGCACACGATCTGAAAGCCCCTGCATCGGCGATCAAAACTTATATTGATTTTATACGCGAGGGCGGAATCAATATTGATGAAGAGCTGGAGCAGTATTTAGAGATCATTGACAAAAAATCTTCTCAAATACAGAGCGATATCAGCAGCCTGCAGATTTTTAACGCAGAAGATAAGATTCATGAACCGCCCTGCCTTATAGACTGCAATGATTTTTTAACCTATGTTTATATGGAGACAAAACCGTATACGGATGCCAACGGCATCTATTACAACTTAAACCTTCCGGAAAATCATTGTTTTATTTGGCATCAAAAAGCCCGCCTTTTCCGGGCATTTGAAAATATTATCCTGAACGCCACCGAACATACTCCGCCGGAAGGCTCCCTGACAATCGACGCTGAATATAACGGGCAGCAGGCTGTGATCACCTTTACCGATACCGGCGAAGGAATATCTTCGGATGACCTCCCGCACATTTTTGACTACAAATTCAGCACAAAAAACAGCCCCGGAACAAGGGGCCTGGGTTTATATTTTGTGCGGATCTCTCTGGAGGAATACGGCGGAACCATAAAGGCAGCATCCAAGAAGAACCGATATACGGTCTTTACCGTTACCCTTCCTCTGGCTGAAGAAAAAATGGAATAAAAAGATACCGCTTTTACAAACTCTTTATAAAAGCGGTATCTTTTATTTTATCTGGATTCGGTCTTATCCGAATAAGTCAGACTGTAAAGACCTGTGGACTTTTTCGTATCTTTTGTCACCTTTATGTAATAGGTACCTTTCTTTAGTTTGCAGTTAAAATAATGTGTTCCTGAATATTCCATTGTTTTTTTCTTCGTCTTCATGCCTTTTCCGTAAACTGCGGCTTTGATCCTTCCGGAATTGTTTTTCGTTGTAAGTTTCATGGAGATCTTTCCGTTTTTTGAAACCTTAAACTTATAATAATGAGTTTTTTTCGCTTTATCCGCATCGGTAAACAAATTGCTCTTTTTTTTGCCCTGAGTCAGAAGCTTTGCCTTTGCTTTTGTTACCGCATAACTATTTTTATATACCGTATCCACGTACATAAACTGTGACACATATCCTTTCGGAATCTTTGTCTTCAGACGGTAAGTTCCCGGACTCAATGCAAAGTGTTTGTTTATTTTTTTTGATGTATAACTCATTTTGTTTGTTACCGCTGTATATTTTCCTTTTTTGCCTTTCTTCTGAATATAGAAGGGAACTGATTTTTTATAGGCCTCAGACAAATGGCTGTTATTCCCTGCCTTAATGATTCCTGACTTATACTTAAAAGTCCGGCCAACGGTCTGGATATGGCTTTTCTTCTTTACTTTAAACGTCTGGTAATTCCATTTTCCCGTTCCTTCTTTAATCTTATTTTTGGCCGATGTGAACCTGCTGCTGCCGGAATCCACATACCCTGCGTCGATTACACTGAACTGAGGCTCACTGATACTTCCAGTTAATGTATAAGTTCCTTTTTTAAGATGCTTTACAATCCGGACAGCTCTCCCCGTCCACTTCTGTCCCTGAAAACTTATGGTCCAATTTTTCTTCAGGTAGGCATTGTCATTTTCATCTCCTCTTACTCCGTAAAAATCTAAAAACACTGTAGATTCTTTCGGAACTACGATTTTAATGTTCATTTTTTTTTGTTTTGGTTACAGAGTATTGATTAAAGACTCCATCATCCGTTACGTCCTTCAGCTTAATCTGACCGCCGGAAGCCTTGATCGTGCTTCCTGCTGCCTTCACAACTTCTTGGGCAGTTCCTGCCCCCAAAGTTCCGGCCAGCATTGCCGCTGTCAAAAAAATACCGGTCACGATCTTCCCCCATTTTTTCATCATAAACTCTCCTCCTATTCTCTAAGACCAACAGCTGCTGCGCTCACAGGCCATCCTGTGAAAGTTCCTTTTTATTCTAGCATAAGAAGCTATCCATACAGACGGTATTGAACACTTGTTGTTATTTGTTGTTGATTGACTTTTCCCCTGTTTTGAGCTACTATAAATGCAGTGAAAAATATCATTCTGAAGCCAGGGTACTGCCCGATGCCAAGATTGATCCTTTATAAACTGCGCAGAGTTTTGTATACAAAACTCTATTTTATACTGTGATAATCAGGCATATTCCGGATGGGATATGCCTTTTCTATTGTATAAGGAGGTTCATTTTATTATGAAGGAAACACGGATTGCACTGATCGGTATCATCATTGAGGAAGAAAAAGGCATAACTCCAACCAATCAGCTGCTGCATGAATACCGGGATTATATCGTCGGCAGAATGGGCATTCCCTACCGCGAAAAGGAGATCAATATCATCTCCATTGTTTTAGACGCACCCGAAAACACCATCAGCACTTTGTCCGGCAAGCTCGGAATGATTGAAGGAATCAGCGTAAAATCAATGTTTGCCAAGACCAAATAAAGGAGAGAAATCATGTACCAACCAGATTCAAAAATTGCAGAAGAGTTTATCAGTGACCAGGAAATCAAGGATACCCTTGCCTATGCCGACGCCAATAAGGATAACAGAGAGCTGATCATATCCATCATCGAAAAGGCAAAAAAACTGAAAGGGTTAAGCCACAGGGAGGCCTCTGTCCTGCTGGCATGTGAGGATAAAGAGCTGATACAGAAGGTCTTTGACCTGGCCATTAAGATCAAGGAGGAATTTTACGGAAACCGTATCGTCATGTTTGCTCCTCTCTACCTTGCCAACTACTGTGTCAACGGCTGTGTGTACTGTCCATATCATTATAAAAACAAACATATCCGCAGGAAAAAGCTGACACAGGAAGAAATAAAAAAAGAAGTTATCGCACTTCAGGACATGGGGCACAAGCGCCTTGCACTGGAAACCGGGGAAGATCCGGTCAATATTCCGATCGAGTATGTATTAGAAAGTATCAAAACCATATATGGAATCAAACATAAAAACGGTGCGATCCGCCGCGTCAATGTAAATATTGCCGCCACGACGGTAGAAAATTATAAAAGGCTGCGGGATGCAGGGATTGGTACGTATATTTTATTCCAGGAAACATACCATAAAGATAATTATGAAGTTCTGCATCCGACTGGGCCGAAGCACAATTACGCATACCACACGGAAGCTATGGACCGGGCCATGGAAGCAGGCATTGACGATGTAGGCATCGGTGTCTTATTCGGCCTGAACATGTACCGCTATGATTTTGCGGGACTTTTAATGCACGCAGAACATTTGGAGGCCAGGTTCGGCGTAGGCCCCCATACGATCAGTGTTCCAAGAATCCGTCCGGCAGACGATGTAGATCCTGATGAATTTGAAAACGGAATCAATGATGACATTTTTGAAAAGATCGTGGCGATTCTCCGCGTGGCAGTACCGTACACTGGCATTATTATTTCCACCAGAGAAACAAAAGAATCCAGAGAGCGGGTGCTGCGAGTGGGTGTCTCCCAGATCAGCGGTGCATCTTCTACCAGCGTGGGAGGTTATGCGGAGCCCGAAAAGCCGGAAGACAATTCTGCGCAGTTTGAGCGGAGTGACGACCGTACATTGGATGAAGTTGTGAACTGGCTCCTCGACCTGGGTCATATCCCGAGCTTCTGTACTGCCTGCTATCGTGAAGGAAGGACCGGAGACCGCTTCATGTCTCTTGTAAAATCCGGCCAGATTGCCAACTGCTGCGGTCCAAACGCCATGATGACCCTCAAAGAGTATCTGGAAGATTATGCTTCTGAGGATACAAAACAAAAGGGAGAAAAAGTGATCAAAAAAGCTTTGGAAACGATCACGAATCCGGTGGTAAAACAAAAAGCAAAAGAATATATTGAGAATATCCATGAAGGAAAACGTGATTTCAGATTTTAGGAGAACCCCATGTTTGAATCTTTAAAACATCATATTCCAAAACGAATCGGTGAAGAAAAGGAAACGTCTTTTGCGGTACTCATCCCCCTGATCAAAAAGGAGGATGGGTACCACGTTTTATTCGAGGTGCGCGCCAAACACCTGAACAAACAGCCGGGAGAAGTCTGCTTTCCCGGAGGCAAAGTGGAGCCTGGAGAATCGACCTATGAAGCGGCTGTCCGGGAGACTATGGAAGAATTGTTTGTAGAAAAAGAGACCATTCAGGTTTATGGGGCTTTGGATTATCTTCTGACTCCGTATCAGACACGCATAGAACCGTTCCTTGCGGAACTCCGTGATTACCACGGCCAGTTTTCCCGGGATGAGGTGGATTCCGTCTTTACCGTCCCACTTGATTTCTTCCTTGAAAATGAACCGGAGTATTACAGCAATGTTCTTATGACAAAACCGCAAAAAAATTTCCCTTTTGCCGACATTCCAAACGGGGAGAACTACCCGTGGGCAAAAGGGAAAAATGAAGTTTGTCTATACCGCTATAAAAAGCATGTAATCTGGGGCATGACTGCCAGATTACTGCTGTATAATATTCAGTATATTCGGGATTAACTGTTTCTTTCTGGACATCACGCCCGGAAGCTTTGCGACACATCCGTCTGTCTCGGCTCCAAAGCCCTGTGAAATGATGCCGCTGCTCTTATCTCCGATCATAATAAGATAAGTCGTCTCTTCCAGAATATTGGTCAGCATAAAATAGATCATATCCAATCCCTGTTCATTTCTGACTGTCTCGGCATACGGTATGATCTTATCTTTGATCTCCTCTAACTCACCCTGATCCAAAGACGTGATCTGTCCCACTCCGAAGGAGACATCTCCTGAGGAAAACTTCTTATAATCCTGATAAAAGATCTCATCGGCAGCTTTGCCTTTCAAGTCACTTCCTGCACGGAACATCTGCTTGGCATATTCTTCTATCTCTATCCCTGCAATCTCTGCCAGCTTTCCGGCAGCAGCCTCATCCGCCGGGGTACAGGTCGGTGACCGGAACATGAGCGTATCGGAAAGGATCGCGGAACAGAGCAGACCTGCCATCGGCTTCGTGATCTCCACACCATGTTCTTCATACATCTGTGTCACGATCGTTGCCGTACATCCTACCGGCTGGTTCCTGAAATAGACAGGCGACATCGTCTCCATAGAGCCCAGACGGTGATGGTCAATAATCTCCAGAATCTCACACTCTTCCAGTCCCTCCACGGCCTGTGACAGTTCATTGTGGTCTACAAGGATCATTTTTCTCTTTTCAAATCCCAGCATACGCCGTCTCGATGCCAGACCAATAAACTCTCCCTTTGGGTCAAGGACCGGAAAATAACGGAATCTCTTTTTGGCCATCAGTGCTTTCACATCATCCACATAGTCATTGGAAGAAAAGGTGATGATATTTTCTCTGGTCATCACATAGGAAATCGGCATGGACTGGCAGACCAGCCTGCCGGCTGTAAAAGTGTCGTAGGGCGTCACTAGGATCCGGCATCCTTTTGACTCTGCCATCTCCTGAATCTCCCTGCTCACTTTGCTGCCCATACATACGATAATACACTGGGCGCCGATCTCAATAGCACGCTTTTGGGCATCATCTCTGTCCGCAAGGATCACCAAGTCCCCCTCTGTCACAAACTGTTCCATCTTGTCGATGCTGGCAGCAGATACTGTTACCTTTCCGTGATCAATAACATCTAAAATATTGCCTGCCATCATCACACCATCCAGAGTTTTGACCAGATTTTGATATGGAGTCTTTGCCTTGGCCAAAATCTCACTGTCATAAACATCCATGTCCGCATGGGCGATATCACTGATCGTTGCCATGCCTTTCAGACGGTTATTTTCCAGGACCGGAAGAGCCACCAGTTTCAGCTTCTTCATCCGATCCCCTGCCTCTTTGATCGAGATATCCTGCCTGACACCTTCCACTTCATGCAGCGTGATATCGCTCATCCGGGGCCTGATATCGCTCAAAAACTCCGGGGCCTTCACTTGAAACTGCTTTAATACAAAACTCGTCTCTCCATTGACGTTGCCGGCCCTGCGGGCTTCAAATCCCCCTCCGTTCACCTGATTTTTCAGATTCGCGTAGGCGATCGCAGAGCAGATGGAGTCCGTATCCGGATTCCTGTGCCCGATTACATAAGTACTTTTCATGGCTCCTCCTTCTGTTCCATTGGAAGTCTGACAATAAACTCCGTGAAATCCTTATTACTGTTCGCAGTGATCGTTCCCTGATGAAGCTCTACGATATCTCTGGCAATCGCAAGACCAAGGCCCGCTCCGCCGGTCTCCGTAGACCGCGCTTCATCCAGACGGTAAAACTTCTCAAATAAATTCTCAAGTTTATGCTTCGGTATCTCTTTTCCCTGGTTCCTGATCCTGATCACAGCCTCTTTATCTTCTCCCGACGCGCTGACCTCGATGGCTGAATTCGGGTAACAGTAGGAAACTCCGTTTCTTAAAAGGTTTTCAAAGACACGGGCCAGTTTGTCCGGGTCCCCGTGGATCAGGATTGAGTCTTCGATCTCCGTGCGGCAGATCAGTCCGCGTTCTTGAAAGACCGGTTCAAAAGAATCCAGTACCTGTTCTAACAAAACATACAGATAGAATGTCTTCTTTTCCAGAGTAATATTCTGAAGATTATATCTTGTAATCTCAAAAAATTCGTTGATCAGATCCCCCAGACGTTTGGCTTTCTCCAGAGAAATATGTGTATATTTTGCCCTCTGTTCCAAAGGCATATCCGGTGCCTCGCTTAAAAGACTCAGATATGCAATCACCGATGTCAGAGGTGTCTTCAGGTCATGGGCCAGATAGACCACCAGATCGTTTTTGCGCTGCTCGCTCTCCTGGGTCTGCCTGCGCTGTTCCTTCAGATTGGCCTTGATCTCATTGAGACGGTTTTCCATAGGCTGCAGTTCCGGCTCCAGCTCGATCAGATCGCTGGAGTCTGTCAGAATCATATCGATTCCGGATTCAATCTGCCTTAAATAGGTTGTAAACCTGGACATACCCAGATAAAAACTGCAGAGAAACAGAAAGATAAACCCCGTAGAAATAATCATGGTCTTATTGTCCCAGAAGATCGCACGGTACAGATGAATAGCACTCTCATTGTCGAATCCGAACTTCTCAAAAAAGTGCACCATACTGTCTGCAAACGGCGCCTGAAGCACTCCATCCACAAAGACAAAAATAAACAGATAACCAAAGATGCCTACCAGAAGGCTGATGCCCAGAGTCTGGAGCATGATCCTGATCTTTAAGCTCCGGTATTTGTTCCATTTACTCCTCAACTTTATATCCCACTCCCCAGACAGTCTTGATCAGCTCCTTATGTCCCATCACCTCTCCGAGCTTTTCTCTCAGATGGCGGATGTGGACCATAACTGTATTGTTGTTGTTCTTGAAATACTTTTCTTTCCATACCTGCTCAAAAAGATTTTCTGAACTGATCACCTTGCCCTTATTCTTAGTGAGTATCCAGAGAATCGAAAACTCCAGAGGCGTCAGTGTCACTTCCTCTTCCCCGTACAGACATTGGTGTGTATTCCTGTTCAGCACCAGTCCGGCAATCTCCAGAGTATCTTCGCTGCTCTGTCCGCTGCCGTCATTATAGCGGATAAACCGGCGCAGCTGAGCCTTTACTCTGGCCATCAGCTCCAGCGGTTCAAACGGTTTTTCAATATAGTCATCCGCTCCCAGGGTCAGTCCGTTGATCTTATCCATAGATGCTGTCTTTGCGGTCAGCATAATAACCGGAAAGTTATGGTCTTTCCGTATTTCTTTTAATATTTCAAAACCATCGATGTCCGGGAGCATCACATCCAGAATTGCCAGATCAATCTGCTCTTGTTTCACACATTCCAGTGCCCCGGCACCGCTGTAGTACTTGAACACCTCATAATTTTCATTTTTCAGATAGAGTTCTATAAAATCGGCAATTTCTTTTTCATCATCTACTACAAGCACGTTTGACTGCTTCATTGATACCTCCTAAATCTTCTTGCCGCCGTTGATCACCTGAAACGGCACGTCTTCCTGTTTCTTCGCCATATCCGAGAGCGTATGCCCTTTCTTCCCATAAATAGGTGTGTGATAAAAAACAGTTTTCAAACAATCGTAAAAAATCTTTTCGTCCTCTTCTTCGGCATCCAGGAGTCTGGATACTTTTACAACCGTGTCCAGATAACTGGCACCGTTCTGGATCATCAGAATGATGGACTTCATAATAACCATAGCCTTGTATCGGTCGTCCTCAATCTCCTCCAGAATATAGGTAAACATCTCGGAAACCCCCGGCCATCCGGTCACACCGTTGCCCATAGCAAGCGCCACATACTCATCTTCCGTGTATTCCCTGAAATTAAGATCCTGATGCTCATTCCACTCGTCAAACACTTCATTCCGGTCAAGGACCTCACGGCTCACCATAAACAGGCGCTTAGTTTTCTCATTGCGCAGCAGGATGCCGCTCCGCCAAAAGACGATCCGGATCAGCAGAAACCTTTCCATCTCGTCATAAGAAATCTTCTCTCCTGTCACCTGCACAAAAATATCATAGCAGTAATATACATCCAGAATTCCGTAAGTAAACAGCATCCCGAAAATAACCTGCTCCCATCTTGTATGCCGTTCCATGATCCTTCCGGACTTGTGGCTCTTTAAAGTAAAATAAAACAGATCCTTTGCTTCTATATTAACAGCCACCTGGTCCTCTTCTACATGAATGAATCCCAGATACCTGAGCTGCTGAAGATCGTTAAAATTGGGCTCCAGTGCAAACTGCCCATCCTTCTGTTCCCAAAGTTCAAACAAAAGGTCGATCGCCTCCGACTGAAGCATCCAGAGAAGAACCTGGGGCTCATCGATAAGTCTGCCGGCGATCTCCCCGGCCAGTTCAAGCTTGGCTGCATCTGCCTGCACCGGCAGAAAGAGGCGTTCACAGATTACGATTAAATTTCTTGTTTTATTGGTAGATAGTTCTTCTACATACGGCCGCTCTGAATACAATATTCTTGCCATCCTGACCACCTCTTTTTCTAATTTATTGTATCACAGTTTTTTGATTTCTTCTATTCTTTCTATTGCCATATCGTATCCCATCTGATACGTCTCCCTGAGTACATCGATATCCTTTTCAAAACTGTCAATGGGATGATCCGGCCTGAGAATCACGGCCTTTCCTTCTCTCTCCAGTCTCTCGCAGTACCTCACAGTGCGGTTGTACTCCACATGACGGTTCAGGAGAAGATCCGGAAGTTTCGGATACTTCCTTTTCAGCAGCCTGGATGTAACCTTATGGCTTTTGCTGAGTTCCTTTTGATATCCCTTTGGTCTTGTGAGTACGATCAAATGCTTGTCATTACCGTCCCGTATTGCCTTGCGGACCGGAATCGGATCTGCAATTCCTCCATCAAAATAGGGAATACCGTCCAGATTGATCGCCGGGAAAACAAGCGGCAGTGCGCAGGTTGCCCGCAGCATCATGCACTCCTCATCCAAGTCTTTTCCATCTTTATACTCGATTTCTCCGGTCAGGGCATTAGTAACTCCCACCAGAATTTTTCCGTCGTATTTGTAAAAGGTATCCCAGTCAAAGGGATATAATTTGTTTGGAATCACATTGTAAACAAAATTCAGCCCGAACAGACTTTTTTCTTTGATCAGATTCTGCCTTCCTATATATCTGGGGTCATTTCTATGATTCATAAGAATCTGAAGATTTCTTTCCCTCTGCCTGGATACGTAAGAAAAACCGTCACAAATGCCGGCTGACACTCCAATCACATATGGAAACATAATGTCGTTATCCAACAGGGCATCCATCACCCCTGCACTGAAAATAGGCCGGAATGTCCCGCCCTCTAATATTAAACTTGCCATTTTCTCTCACTCCTAACTGCATTTGGGCACTCCCCGGAATCCGCGGAAATGCTTCTTCTTTATTATAGCACAAAAACTGGAAACTTATTGTATGAGTTTTTATCACCGGATGGTCTATATTGACCAGTATTGCAGTTTTCAAACCATTGCACTTTCTAATAAACAATGATACAATACGAAAGATGACCTTTAAGGTCGTTTTTGAAACTAAAATGGGAGCTTTTACGGGCTGAGAGGAAGGATAAACCTTCGACCATCATACCTGATTTGGGTAATGCCAACGTAGGGATTTAGATGCTTATTGTAACGGAAGCATGTATATTAAATAGTAATGTTCCGAAAACTAAATACTGCATTTTAGATTCCCTCCCGACTGATTGAAACGAGGAGGTTGTAAGATGACTTACACAACACAGATGAATGCCGCCAGAGCCGGCATCGCAACCAAGGAAATGGAAACTGTCGCTGCCTATGAAGGCATGGATCTTCAGAAGCTTATGAGAGAAGTCGCCGCCGGCACAATCGTCATACCGGCCAACAAAAATCATAAATGCTTAAAGCCGTTCGGCATCGGCAATTCCCTGAAAACAAAGATCAACGTCAACCTTGGAACATCCAGAGACTGTCTGAATTTGGATGTAGAAATGAAGAAAGTAAATCAGGCTGTCTCCATGGGTGCGGAAGCGATCATGGATCTTTCTTCTTTCGGGGACACGCAGACCTTCAGAAGAAAGCTTGTGGCTGAATGCCCGGCCATTCTGGGCACTGTTCCGATTTACGATGCCATTGTATACTACAACAAGGCTCTCAAGGATATCACATCCAGAGAATGGATCGACATATTTAAAATGCATGCAGAGGACGGAGTCGACTTCATGACCATTCACTGCGGGATTAACCGCAGTACCGCAGACCGTTTTAAGGCTATGAAGAGACAGATGAACATTGTTTCCCGCGGCGGATCATTGATCTTTGCCTGGATGGAAGCTACCGGCTGTGAAAATCCGTTCTTTGAATACTATGATGAGATTTTGGACATTTGTAATGAATATGACGTTACTCTAAGCCTCGGGGATGCCTGCCGTCCGGGGTGCCTGAAAGACGCCAGCGATATTTCTCAGATCGAGGAGCTGGTAACTTTGGGAGAATTGACGGCCCGGGCCTGGAAAAAGGATGTTCAGGTAATGATTGAAGGACCCGGACATATGCCAATGGACCAGATACAGGCAAATATGAAAATTCAGCAGACGATATGCAAAGGCGCGCCTTTTTATGTGTTAGGACCGCTGGTTACCGATATCGCCCCTGGATATGACCATATCACTTCAGCGATCGGAGGTGCCATTGCAGCGGCATCCGGTGCAAGCTTCCTGTGCTATGTCACACCGGCCGAACATCTCCGTCTTCCAAATGTGGACGATGTAAAAGAAGGCATTATGGCTTCAAAGATCGCAGCGCATGCAGCGGATATCGCCAAGGGCATAAAAGGAGCCATCGATTGGGACAACCAGATGGCCGAGGCAAGACAGAAACTTGACTGGAAGACCCAGTTTGACCTGGCTTTAGATCCAGAAAAGGCAAAAAGGTACCGCGCTGAATCAAAACCTGAAAGAGAAGATACATGTACCATGTGCGGAAAAATGTGTTCCGTTCGAAATATGAATGCTGTGTTGGCAGGTGAAGATGTCGACGTAGTATAAACTAAAGGAGGATTTTACAGATTTATGAATGAAGAAAGAGGCGGCTTTTCCAGCAGAATTGGCTTTGTGCTTGCGACTGCAGGATCAGCGGTAGGATTAGGAAACATATGGAGATTTCCATATTTGGCAGCTAAATACGGAGGCGGCAGCTTCCTTTTGATTTATCTGATTCTTGCAGTGACCTTTGGGTTTACACTGATGATCACCGAGATTGCTATTGGCCGGAGAACCGGAAAAAGTGCCATACATGCATTTTCCTATTTTAATAAAAAATATAAGTTTATCGGTTATCTGACCAGTATCATACCGTTTATTATTTTCCCTTATTACTGCGTCATCGGAGGTTGGGTTACAAAATATCTGTTTGTCTCAATAAGCGGAAATATCAGCCAAGCGGCCGGAGATACATTCTTCGAAGGCTTTATCAGCCAGTCTGTAAGCCCTATGATATGGCTTCTGATCTTTGCAGGACTTGTACTGATCGTCGTAGCTCTCGGGGTTGAAGGCGGTATTGAGAAAGTCAGTACGATCCTGATGCCAGTCTTAATTGTATTGCTGATCGGAATCTCCGTTTACTGCATTACCAGAAAGGGAGCCATGGAAGGTGTACTGTATTACATCAAGCCAAATCTCAAGGATCTGACACCTACCACATTCCTGGCTGCTCTGGGACAGCTGTTCTACTCCATGTCCCTTGCTATGGGAATCATGATCACATTTGGTTCCTATATGCCGAAGAAGTCTAACCTTGAGAAGTCTGTTTCACAGGTAGAGATATTTGATACGGGTGTTGCATTCCTGTCCGGGCTTATGATTGTTCCTGCAGTCTTTGTATTTTCCGGAGGAAATGCGGATATGCTTGCATCCGGACCATCCCTGATGTTTAAAATGCTTCCAAAAGTTTTTAACAGCATGGCCCTGGGAACTGTTATCGGAGCTGTCTTCTTCATTTTAGTTTTCTTCGCGGCGCTGACTTCTGCGATTTCTCTTTTAGAAACGCTGGTCTCCATCGTAATGGATAAGTTTCATTTATCCCGGATCAGAGCCTGCATTACTATGTTTGTCATTGCAATGATCATGGCAGTGCCGTCATCTCTGGGATTTGGCATATGGAGTCATATTAAGCTTCTTGGCTTCAGTTTTCTGGATTTCTTTGACTTCCTGAGCAACAGTGTCCTGATGCCGATTGCAGCATTCTGCACCTGCATGTTTGCCGCTTATGTGATCAAGCCAAAAGAGATCATTGATGAAGTAGAAAGTTCAGGAGATTTCAAACGTAAAAATTTATATATTCCAATGATTAAATTTTTTGCACCGATTTGTATCATTGCCATTCTCCTGTTCTCCATACTACAGGGAATGGGTGTTATCACAGTATAATATTCTTTCGAAAAAGACACCGTATTCTGCGGTGTCTTTTTCGTGTCTAAACGTTGTCCATTTCATACATCTGATATTTTTCCGGAACCTGTATATAAGCTACCCTGTAAAAGTTATATTTTTTAATCATATACTCCTTGGCCCGTTCCAGGACAAAACGATAGCAGTCTGTCATTCCATTTGCAAAAGAGTCGACTTTCCCACCATGCAAATGCTGAACTGCGGCAATAATCAGTTTATTTATTTTCTGAATTACTAGTTTTTTATTGGCATAATAAGCAATATAATGTCCCCATTCGGTAAGACGAAATGCCTCGATTAATATAGCACGCAGAGGCTCTAATTCAATATGTTTTAAGAGAGCTTCAAATATATCTATGATACAAATGGAATCTGGAAGTATAAATTTCTCTTCTAACTCTGCCACTTCCGATACAGTAAATTTAGGACCGGCTGCCAGTGCTGCCGGATAAATAATCAATGTAAGCAGCTGCAGTGCATGAAAATACTGCAGAGCTTCCTGTGTACGCCTTGGATTCGGAAGCATTTGATTCACCCGTGAATCATCTGGCTCTATAACAATAGTTCCCTTTGCATTCAAAGTTTTTACAAGCCCTCTCTGCTCTAATTCATTTAGTGCTTTCCTGATCGTAGATACAGAAACATCGTACTGTCCGGCCAGCTGCTTTTCAAATGGGAGATAGGTTCCGCAGGGATATTCCCCGCTGCCAATTTTCTGATTCAGATCACTGATAATTCTTGAGTAAAAGTAGTCTTTACCGCGTGTTGGTTTCCATAGAAACGGTACATCAGACGATACAGGACATCCAGGTGTGGAATCAGCTAAATACTCTAAGGTAACTGCAATTGAATCTGCAAATCTTTGAAATAATTTGTCTAGCTGACTGTGTTTCACAACTGGGTCCCTGCCCTTTAATATATCAATTATATCTGCTGTCATCGAGTCTGAACCCTGCAGATAAGTCTCTAAAAAATAAGGACATTTCTCCATAAAAAAATTCAGAAAATGATAAAGTTCAAAGGCAGAGTAGAGATTAGCAAGCAGGGGATTCCCACCGATTTCCAATACTTCTTTTAAAAAGGCAAAAGAAGGCCGCCAGCCGCTGGCTGCAGTTCCAAGGCGTGATGCTTTCATAGCCTGCTTATAATGAGGCATTATCTCCAAGTTACAGTCCTGTGCAGCAAAAACCAGCAGTGGAGGTGATATGAAAGCAAAAGTTTTGTATATTTGCATGATACTTTTCCTTTTGCTCAGAACATCAAACAGCATGTTCTCTGGTTCAGAAACGACTTTCCCCGGTAGGACGATCGGAGCAAGTCGGGGTTTTATGTCAATCAGTCCCTCTTTTTTCAATGCATCAAAAACCCGGTTGATTGTATATCTGCTTACATGGAATTGACTGCAGAGCATTCTTGAAGAAGGCAGACAGTCACCTGGAAGTATCCGTCCATTTATAATACTCTGCTTAATTTCCCTATAAATAAAAGAATACTTTGTTTCTTGTGGCTTCATATTCTATTTCCTTTCCATTTTTTTTCATTATACTTCGTTTATACTGCCTTGTCATCAAAAAAAGTTAGAAGCTATATGTTCACCTTACCAATATGCTTATTGAATAGCTCCAGAACATTCATTTATAATAAAATAGTAGAATTTTTATGAAAAAGATTAAAGCACTATGGAAAAACAAAAAATCTTAATCGTGGATGATTCTGAAATGAATCGGGCTCTTCTGAGAGATATATTGAAGGATCAGTATGATATTATAGAAGCTGATAACGGTTTAGCGGCAGTTAAAATCCTTTCCCGGAGGAGATCAGATTTCTCTCTCCTGCTTTTGGATATCATGATGCCCAAGATGAATGGATTTGAAGTACTATCCTTCATAAACAAACAGCAATGGAATGAAACACTTGCTGTAATCATGATTTCTGCTGATAATTCCCCTGAAAATATTAAACACGCTTACAACTTGGGTGCATTTGATTATATCAGCCGGCCATTTGATTCAACGATCATCCGCCGCCGTATATCCAATACTATGATTCTATATGCAAGACAACGCCGTCTCGAAACGATTATCGCAGAACAGTTTTATGAACAGGAGAGACATAATAAGCTGATGATCTCAATTTTGTCTCACATCGTTGAATTTCGTAATGGAGAGAGTGGTTTGCATGTGCTGCATGTAAATACCATCACAGAACTTTTGCTCAGGCATCTGATTCAGCTCACAGATCGTTATCCTTTATCTGAATCTGATATTACTTTAATTAGCACTGCCTCATCCCTTCACGATATTGGGAAGATTTCAATTCCTGATGCAATTTTGAATAAACCCGGACGCCTTACAGGGGAGGAATTCAAGATTATAAAAACCCACTCTGCCGTCGGTGCTGAAATACTGTCGGAATTGCCAGCTGAACAGCAGGAACTGCCGTTTATTAAAATTTCTTCCCAAATCTGCCGTTGGCATCATGAACGCTATGATGGAAGCGGATATCCTGATGGGCTGAAAAAAGACCAAATTCCAATTGCTGCTCAGGTAGTTGGATTAGCTGATGTATATGATGCTTTGACCAGTGAACGGTGCTATAAAAAAGCATATTCTCACAAGAAAGCATTAAAAATGATTTTGTCGGAAGAATGTGGAAGATTCAATCCAGTTCTGCTGCAGTGCCTGATTGAAATTTCGGATAAAATTGAACTCCGGTTAAAGGATTCCTCTTTTGATCATAAAGCTGAAAATATACAGGAAATTAATAATATAACAGACTTTTACAAACTGTTTACCCGTAAAAAATATATTTCAATATATGAAGAACAGCGTCAGCTGCAGTTATTGTATATTGATTCACTGACCGGTGTCTGCAACCGCCGATATTATGACGAACATTTTGAGGACTCAGATGATGCCGAAGCTGTTGTCGTTATTGATGTTGATAACTTTAAGTATGTTAATGACCAATACGGACATTATGTAGGTGACAGCGTGCTGCAAAATGTTGCTGAAACCATTTCATCGGGTGTGCGGAAGACAGATACTGTAATCCGCTATGGCGGTGATGAATTTATAATTATATTTTACCGTATTCCGGCAGATGTATTTAAGAAAAAACTGGAAGACATCAGACATGCCGTTGATATGCTGGTTATCGATGAATATCCCGAAATTCATTTGACCGTAAGTATAGGAGGAGTATACGGAACCGGAAGAACAAAAGAACTGTTTAAAACTGCAGACAGTCTTATGTATCAGGCAAAAACCACAAAAAATCAAGTGAAAACACGCTTTCTCGGCTTCGAAACAGAAGATAATAAAAAAGAAAACGGGATAGCCAGGGAGGAACAGCATCAATGAACAGAAGTAAAAAAAAGAATCCTACTATACGATTTTTAATCCGCAGCTTCATAGGGCTTCTGCTTTTCAGTATAGCTGTGTTCACCCTGCTGGGGATTTATATGAATCGGCAAAGCCGAAAGACCATCCATGAAATTGGAGAGATCTATATGTCCGGAATGAATAAGCAAATGTCCAGGCATTTTAAAAGTGTCATAAAATTGCGCTTTGATCAGATGGATGGTCTTGTTTCTGTAGTTTCGTCAAAAAATCATAACAAAAAAAGCTTATATAAAGAACTTGTCTACAGAGCAAAGGTAAGAGATTTTAACTATTTAGCAATATGTTCTAATGAAGGAAACTTCGAAACTCTCTATGGAGACCCGATACATCCGATTAATCCCAAACCTTTTGTCAAATCATTAAAACGAGGTGAAAGAAGAGTTGCTGTAGGTGTTGATTCAGCTGGTAAGAATGTGGTGTTGTTTGGTATCCAGGCTGATTATCCTATGCAGAATGGCGAGAAATGCATCGGTCTGACAGCCGCTGTTCCATTGGATTATATCACTGATTTTCTTTCCTTAGAAAACGAGGGAGATTTGATGTATTATCATATCATTCGTCCGGACGGAACTTTCGTAATACGCAATCCCAACACTGAATTATGGGGCTATTTTGACCTGCTGCAAAAGCAGCATAAATCTGCAGAGAAAACATTATCCTCAGATAATTCTCTGAGAGAGTTTGATACCGCCCTGAAAGATAATAAAGAGTACTCTGCAGTAATAAAGGGCAGTAAAGAAGATCGTCAGATTTATAGTATGCCTTTACCTTATTCTGAGTGGCATCTGATAACAGTGATGCCATACAGCATATTAGATGAGACCATAAACAGCCTTAGCTTTCAGCGTCTGGTCATTACTTTGCTGGCCTGTGTTTCTATATTAATTAGTCTGGTATGGATATTTTTCCGTTATTTTTTCATAACCCGCGTGCAGCTGCAGGAGTTGGACAAAGCCCAGCAGAAAGCCCTTAAAGCAAGTAAGGCAAAGAGTGAATTCCTGGCCAACATGAGTCATGATATCCGTACTCCTATGAATGCAATTACAGGTATGACTGCGATTGCAACAGCCCATATAGATGACCCAAAGCAAGTAAAGAACTGTCTGAGAAAAATTGCATTGTCGAGCAGGCATCTGCTTGGACTTATAAACGATGTCTTAGATATGTCTAAAATCGAAAGCGGTAAATTGACATTAACTGCAGAACAAATCTCCTTAAGGGAGGTGGTCGATGGAATTGTAAGCATTATGCAGCCGCAGACGAAGGCAAAACAGCAAAGCTTTGATGTGCATATCGAAAATATTTTCACAGAGAATGTATGGTGTGATGGAATCCGCCTAAACCAGATTCTGCTTAATCTTTTGTCTAATGCCACTAAATACACCCCTGAAAAAGGTTCTATCCGATTATTCATATCCGAGGAGAACTCCCCAAGAGGAGAAGATTACGTCCGTCTTCATATTAATGTTAGGGACAATGGAATCGGTATGTCACCGGAATTTCTGAAAAAGATTTATCAGTCCTATAGCCGGGCTGACGGAACAAGAACCCGTAAAACAGAAGGCGCCGGTTTGGGAATGGCAATCACAAAATACATAGTGGACGCCATGGACGGAACAATCGACGTACAGAGCGAACCAAACAAAGGAACAGAGTTTCATATCAAACTTGATTTTGAAAAAGCCCCTGCCTTGAATGTGAATATGGTTCTTCCCTCTTGGAACATGCTCATAGTTGATGATGACAAATCATTATGCCAGACCGCTGCAAATACACTAAGATCCATGGGTATAAAAACTGATTGGACGCTGAGCGGGAACAGGGCCATGGAAATGATAATGGAACATCACAGAAAAAGAACTGACTATCAAATCATCCTATTGGACTGGAAACTGCCTGATATGAATGGCCTTCAGATCGCACAGGAGATCCGCCGTAAAGTAGGAAATGAAATACCTATTCTGTTGATTTCTGCATATGATTGGAGTGAATTTGAAATAGAAGCCCGTGAGGCAGGTATTAATGGTTTTATTTCCAAACCGCTCTTTAAATCAACTTTATTCTATAGTCTGCGTCAGTTTATGGAAAATGAACAGATAAAAGAACAGATTCCGGATCAGAATTTTGATCTGTCAGGCCGTCGGATCCTGCTCGCTGAAGATAACGAACTGAACTGGGAGGTCGCAAAAGAACTTCTGTCTGATCTGGGTGCAGAACTTGAATGGGCAGAGGATGGACGGATATGTCTGGAGAAGTTCCAGACATCACCTAAAGGATACTACAATGCTGTTCTGATGGACATTAGAATGCCTCACATGACAGGATATGAGGCAGCCAAAGAAATCCGGTTGCTGGATCACCCTGACGCTTCATCTGTTCCTATCATTGCTATGAGTGCTGATACCTTTTCTGAGGATATCCAGCATTGCTTAGAGTGTGGCATGAACGCCCATATAGCGAAACCTGTTGACATAAAAGAATTAGTGGGAATTCTGAAAAAATACTTAAAATAGATGTATGAGTTTTTATCCATTATCTCCAGTCGGCTCTGGAAAGGCCTCCCGAAGGGTATGAAATGGGGTGTGCCCTTTGGTTTATATAAAAGCGCATGTTCCTGTCATGCGCTTTTATTAATCAATGAAAAGACCTCCATCAGTCTCTGTTTTTCTATGCTGTTTTAGCAGCAGTCCTTCATAGTCTTTCCTTCGCCGCACAATCCTTCAAAGTCCTTTGTAAATGCGCCTACTGCAGCGGTTACAGCATCGTTTTTGATCAGTCCCTCTATGACATCCGGTGCGATGGTTGCAGCACCGATCCCATAGGCACAGAGTTCCAGTACCTGCTGTGAATTCTTAAAACTTGCAGCCAGCACTTCGGTTTTAAGCCCGTTGTTTTGAAAAATATCGTGAATCTTCTTCACCGTCTCAATTCCATCGGCCCCCAGATTATCGATACGGTTTACATACGGCGCTGCATAAGAGGCGCCTGCCTTTGCCGCTAAGAACGCCTGCATCGGAGTATAGATGGCCGTAGCCGTTATCTTCACCCCTTTGGAAGACAGAAGTTTCATTGCCTTTAATCCTTCCCTTGTAGTGGGAACTTTAATATATGTATTCTCTCCAAGTCTTTTCAGCATTTCTTCGGCTTCTGTGACCATATCTTCGGCACATTTTGATACTACCTGCACATGTAAATCAGCATCCTTCCCAATAAACTCACGAATTTCACCGAGCACCTCATATGGAGGCCGTTTGCTCTTGGCTAAGATGGACGGGTTGGTGGTTACCCCTTCCACAGGAAAATACTCATATAAGTTTTTAATAGCTTCCACATTTGCATCATCAATAATAAATTTCATATTATTCTCCTTAATTTAAATTTCCATGATCACATTACTTACACCGCCCTGCCTTGCCCAGCTCTCGAATTCTTTCATCTGTGATTTGGAATACATCTTCGGATTTTCAGCAAAACAGAACTCTTTGCCAATCAAATGATATTTGGCTTCCGCCAGGGGGTTATAGTTTAAAATTTCATACGAGACATCGGGATCTGTCCCGCTGATATATACGGCAATTTCGGTAATATTTTCTCTGTAAGCGGTAAGGCCCGGAATCATCGGAGTCCTTATGATAACCTGGTCCCTTTTTTCGGATTCCAGCAGATACTTTATATTTTCTTTGATCTTTTGGTTTGGCACTCCCACATACTTTTTGTGTCTTTCCACATCCGCTATTTTAAAATCTGCATAAATCAAATCCAGATACGGAAGAAGTTTTCTAAGTACTTCCTGTTCTGCGTACAGAGAAGTCTCTATGGCAGTATGGATTCCTTCCTTTTTGCACTGCTTCAGTATTTCCAGTGCAAATTCCGATTGGTGCAGCGGCTCTCCCCCAGACAGAGTAACTCCGCCGTCATGCCTATAAAATACCATGTCTTTTCTGATCTCCTCCATCACTTCTTTCACACTGTACTCTCTGGAATCCATCGCGAGAGCACCTGACGGGCACAGTTCTATCAAATGTTCCCAGTCTTCCGGCGAGTCAATATTCATGAAAAGCTTATCTCCCCGGAATTTCATTCCGCCGCTGACACTTTCTTCCACACACATTTTACAGTGTATACACCGATTCTTAAAATACAGTGGGCGCCGTCTTAATGAAATTCCCTCCGGGTTCTGGCACCACACGCAGGACAGGGGACAGCCTTTGAAAAAGACTGTCGTTCGGATGCCATCCCCATCATGGGTTGAAAATCTGCGAATATCAAAGATCGTTCCTTTCATATCAAATATCTCCATAGCTGGTACGGGCGATGATCTCATTCTGCAGTTCATCCGCCAGTTCTGTGAAATATGCGGTATACCCGGCCACCCGGACCGTAAGACCTCTGTACTGCTCTGGATTTTTCTTTGCCGCTATTAGATCCTCTCTCCGTACAACATTAAACTGTATATGTGGGATTTCCAGATCTACAAAGCTTCGCAGAAATCCCGCAAATTTACGGGTACCGGATTCATTTTTAAAGAATTCCGGCAGAAATTTCATATTCAGCAGCCCGCCGTTTGTCGTAAGATTTTTATCCAATTTTGAAACGGATTTCAGAACTGCTGTCGGCCCTTTCATATCTCTTCCGTAGACCGGAGACATTCCCCCGTCGGCGAGAGGCTCTCCTGCATAACGTCCGTCCGGTGATGCCCCAACATTTTCTCCCATGGGTACATGGGCTGAGACCGTATACATTCCCGTGTGGTATGGTCCTCCGCGGTAGTTTTTAAATGTGCGCAGCCGGTTTTTAAAGTATTCGGCCCATTTAGTACCCATGGCATCCACCCAGTCCACGTCATTTCCGTACTTAGGCACTTTATTTAAGAGCATGGTCCTCAAGACCTCATCTTCTTCAAAATTTGTCTTTAATGCATGAAGCAGTCTCTCCGGCTCAATTTTCTTATCATCATAGACCATCTGTTTTACTGCCGCCAGGCTGTCTGCAAGATTTGCAACCTGGATCATCTGGATACCGGATAGGTTGTATTTTGCTCCCCCCGCCGTCACATCCATTCCTTTTTCCATACAGTCGTCTATGGACGCTGATAGAAACGGAGACGGCAGCAGGTCAATGTGTGCCTTCTCTACTTCCTCACAGGCCAGAATCATTTTGTCCATGAAGTAATCAATCTGTTTTTGGAATGCCTCTTCCAGTTCCTCAAACGTCTCATAAGTCTCAAGGCTTCCGTAATCAGGGGCAATCTTCTCTCCTGTAAGCAGACAGATTCCGCCGGTCATTGCGGCTTCCAGTGCCTTATTCAGATTAAACATAGCAGAATCGCTCCATCCGAGATTGTTTCCCTGGGTGGTCAGCTCCACGCATCCAACAATGGCATAATCCATGGCATCTTTTTCTTCAATTCCCAGCTCCATGACGGACGGAATCACTGCTTTGTCATTAAAAAACTGTGGCATTCCGCTGCCCTTTGACACGACACGGACCGCTTCAAAGAGAAGATCATCCCCTGTGCCTTCGTGGAGCCTGACAGAAAGATTCGGCTGAGGAAGTCCAAGATGTTTCTGGGCCTCCAGAAATAAGAACGAAAGATCATTGGAATAATCATTTCCATACTCATCCTGACCACCGACAGCTATATTGAATCCGATCGGAAATCCTGCGAAATATTTCGCACCGTGGGAATTTCTCATATAAACGATCTCATTGAATTTGAGCCACATACATTCGATGATCTCCAATGCATCCTGTTTTGTAATTCTTTCTTCTTTTATGTCATTTTCATAGTAAGAGATCAGGTGGCGGTCCAGACGACCCGGTGAAAATGAAGAAGCGTTGGATTCCATCTGGAGGACAACGAACAAAAACCATACAGACTGTACCGCTTCATGAAAAGTCTCTGCCGGATGCTGGCTCAGTTTTTTGCAGTTTTTTGCCACACGGATCATAGATTCCTTCTTGGCTTCATCGTCCTGTTCTTCCGAGAGTCCCATCATAAGGTCATGATAGCGCAGCATAAAGCTTCTGACGCCTTCCATCACCAGAATGACACTTTCATAGAAATTTTTCTGTTCCTCACTGCAGGAGTTCAGTTTCTCCCTTGCCTGTTTCTGCAGTCCTGTCGGACCGAGCTTCAGCCATGTCACGCAGTTGGGGCAGATATGCCCCTGAGCATGGTCCTTTTGGTTTATCTTTACTACTTTCGATATTTCATTTATTTCTTTTCCATATCTCTCATTGAGGACATCTTCCAGAGACTTTCCTTCCCAGTAGGGTTTAATCTCTTTTCTAAATGTTTCAATATCCTCCGGATGGACATGAAACTTATCCTGCGGCCTTGTGGGAAGAGTCTCAAACTCCTGATCCACCCAAGTGCTTCCGCTTTCCGGAAAGACAACCCCATAACGGACTCCTGCCGTACGGTTGCCCACAATCAGTTCCTCCGGTTCTGCACTGATCTTGATCTTCTCCAATGATGCTTTTAAAGCCAGTGCTCTCTGAATGATCCTCGGCTGATCCTCATGTTGTTTGTAGCTGTCCGTTATAATGAGCGCCTGCTCAATGGAAGCATACCTTGGTTCTGATAACATTTTATCTTTTAAGTATTTTATTCGGTCTGTCTGAAAAACACCCTCCATATACTGCTCCTTCCCTGTTTTTGTTTATTGTTTTATATTATTATATATTATTTTTTATTGTTTTTCAATACATAATCAGAAAAGAGCGGCTTTTTTAAGCCGCCCCTGTTTTCTTTTAAAGTTCCTTCACCATCTTTTCCAACTTTGTAATAATCGCCTCTGCTTTCTTTACAGCGTCGCTGACTCCCACCCGAACTTTCGGGATATTCTGAAACCTTTCTTCATCTTTTATTGGCATATCTTTTGTGAGGATCACCGCATCCGTTCCGGCCAGATCCTCCGGTGTGATCTGATTCTCTATCCCGATGGACCCCTGAGTCTCTACTTTAATCTCAATTCCGTGCTTTTTTGCTGCCTTTTCCAGCGCCTCCGCTGACATATAGGTATGTGCCACCCCTGACGGGCACGCCGTAACCGCTAAAAATTTCATGATAAAATACCTCCTATTGATTTTCTACTATTATTTATTCGAAGGAAAGATCAATGTCTAAATCCCCTTCGTCTGTGCCTGCTGCCTCTTCTGTGATGTCCTTTTTCAGCAGGATCATCAGCCCCGCAGTTACGCCGACGGCAATGGCAAGGGACACAAGAAATCCAATCGGATTTCCAAGGACAGGAATCATAATCAGGCCGGACCAGGCAACAGGATTTGTAATATTAAACAGATAACCCACTGCTCCGCCTGCAGCCGCACCGATCATGGTTGATGGAATAACACGCAGCGGGTCATTGGCTGCAAACGGAATCGCTCCCTCCGTAATCCCTACACACCCCATAGCAACCGCACTCTTTGCTGCTTCTCTTTCTTCCTGGGTAAACTTTTTCTTTGACAAAAATGCTGCCAGAGCACATCCGAGAGGCGGTGCTGTCATGGTCACTGCCATAGGCCCTGCATATGTATACACACCGGCACTTACTGTAGCCACACCGAATGTATATGCTACCTTGTTAAACGGTCCTCCAAAGTCAAATCCTGCAAGCAGTCCGCATACTGCGCCTAAAATTACTTTGTTCCCATTTCCCAAATGCTCCATAACTTTTGTCATTCCGTCCATAATTCCTGCGATCGGAGCTCCAAGAACATACTGCATAAATCCCATGGTTACTAAAGAACCGACGATCGGAATGATCATGATTGGCATGATGGAACTCAATGCTTTCGGCACTTTGACCTTTTTCAAATAATAGCATACAATTCCGCCAAGAAGCCCTGTTACGATTCCTCCCAGGAATCCGGCTCCAACACTGATGGAGATCATTCCTCCGACAAATCCGGGACAGATACCCGCACGGTCTGCGATGGATGCCGCAATATATGCCGACAGAACCGGTACCATCAAATTCAGCGCGGTAGAACCAAAATTCCATAACGTTGCCATCCAGGTCCCTTCCGGCGGAACACCACCCTGCCCATATGCCATGACGGCAACTGCCATTAAAATACCTCCGGTCACTACAAACGGGATCATATGGGACACTCCGTTCATCAGATGTTTTCTTGTATCTTTGAAAATACCTGCAAGTTCGTTCATATTCTCTCTCCTCCTTATTGTATCAGTTCCAACACTTCTTTTTCATTGGCTGCGTTCATGAGCTGCTCTCTGAAGTCGTCATGAATAATCTTTCTTGACAGTTTCGCCAGAATCTCCAGATGCTTATCTCCCTGTCCCGGGTCCGGAACTGCGATCTGAAAGACCATCTGCACTTTTTCATCCGCCCACTGCACCGGGTCTTTCAGCCTTGCAAATGCCAGCGACGGTTCCTTTACATGAACTGATTTGGCATGGGGCGTGGCGATCAGAAATCCTATGCTTGTCGGTGCTCCCTCCTCTCTCTTTATCACATCCGCCACATATGCCGCCCTGTCATTCAAACGACCCTGTTCTTCCATTACTCCGGCAATCTTAGAGACTGTTTCTTCCGGTGATGCCGCTTCCAGGTCAAATACGACCAGCCCTTCATTCATTAATTCCATGGTTCTTTGCTCCTTTTGCTTCTTCTGCTGTTTTTAGCATGTCTTCACAGCACTGTTTTACTGTCTTTCCGTCAAGAAACAATCCCGATGTTCCCCCGGTTAGGATGTCCGCTCCGGCTTCCACCGCCCTCGGAATTGTATCCTGATTGATGTTTCCGTCTGCCTGAATCTTCGTCTTCAGTCCTGCGCTGTTCAGCATCGCCCTCATCTGCCTGATGTGGCCGAGCGCCCCCTCCTGCATCTTTTGTCCTGAAAATCCGGGGTTGACTGTGAGTTTTAAGATCCAGGCCGCCTCACCTGCCAGTGTGATGAAATCCTCCCCCGGAGGTGTCGTGGATTTATATGCCAATACCGGCCGGGCACCCGCTTCCCTGATCTGTTCAAACACCCTGAGAGGATCTTTCATCGCCTCATAGTGTACCGCTATGTAATCCGCTCCCGCATCGGCATACATGCCGATATAGCGCTCCGGCTCAAAAGCGGCCAGATGGGCTTCTATTGGGAGGCTGGTTATGCCTCTCATCTGTTTTAAGAGTGTTTCCGATAATATGAAACAATCATTAAACCTTCCATCCACCATATCATAGTGAAAAAACGAGATTCCCGATCCCTCGGCTTCCTCTATGGCATCTGCCAAATGACACAGATCCATACAGGAAACAGATGCAGAAACCATGAGTTCTTTTTCCGCTGCTTTTTTCATCACTTTCCTTTCTTTTTATTATTTATCTTTGTTTATTATTATTTTATATTTATTTATCTTATTATTCAATGTCTCTTTCGTTCTCTTTTTGCAGTTGTATATCTGCAAAAACGCAGCACTACACCGATTCAAACCCAAAAATTGCAGGTAAACAACTGCAGTTTATGACATAGCAGTCAAATAATTTCCTCACACATCTGTGTACAGCCCACGGAGCGTTTTTTATTTCATAGGGAAGTCCGCAGAACTTTCCTAATGAAATAAAAAAAGAAAGTGCCCAAAAGACACCTTCTTAATCCGAATTCATCATGATAATATTTTTGATCTCTTCTTTGCTGCCTGCTTTCCTTATGAGTTTTGCCGCATTCTTTTCCATAGTCATTTCGTAAAATGTTTCAAAAAAGGCTCTGGTGGACTGAATATCTTCAAAATTCAGCGCCAGCAAAAATATTACATCCACGCTTCCCTCATCCCACTCAACTTTGTGGTCCGTTTTTATAATTGCCACAGCCGGCTTTTCAACGAGATTTGCCATGCCATGGGGAACTGCAACGCCTCCTCCGAGCACAGATGCGCTGATCTCTTCTCTCCTCAGTACATCCTCATAAAATCCATCCTTTACATAGCCACCGTCCTTCAGCTTTCTGCACACCTTATGTAACAGGGCCTTTTTCGTCATTGTCCCTGACTCCAGAAAGATCAGTTCGTCCTCCATCAAGTTTTTAATGGTCCACCGTTTTTCCAGATTCTTCTTCTTTTCTTTCATCTCATGACAAACTTTTTTGATCCTGAAGACATCCTGTTCTCCCACAAGCGGAGTCGTATAAACCACATAAGGGTGTTTAATCTTCAGTGAGGGGACCGTGGTGATCACGAGGTCATACTGGCTCTCATCTATCATGACTCCTGCATTTGCCGGGAGTACCGATGTGACATTGATGTCCATAATCTTATGTTCGATCTTTCTGGCAATGATCTGAGCGATCCCCACACCGCCGCTGCCGATAACAACTGTATTAATGTCCCTCTTATTCTGAACCATAGCGCCGCCAAAAAGAATTGCCATATAGGAGATCTCATCTTCTGTCGGAAATACGCCCACAAGGCTTTCATACTCTTTGCTTGCCGTAAAACAAGCTGAAAATATGGCTGAGTATGTCCTCTTTATCTCATCCAAAAAAGGATTTTTAATCTCAAACCCAAACTTAACTCTTATGAAAGAACTGTTCAGAAATAGGGCTGTACTCGTCTTCAGCAGAGGATCTTCCCTGAAATCTCTCCCCACGATGGAAGAAATATACTGAATCATGTTCTGAGCAGCGTCCTCGATATCGATCTCCTTTTCGATCAGAAATTTTTTGTTTACTATGCGGCTGCTGTTCTGTACTTCCGCTCCAAGAAGCAGAAGATACAAATACAATCCCTCCCTCGGATCAATGTTCATCCTGAATTGCCTGTTTAGAAGTCCCGTAAATATATCTGTCCAGTCGGCGATCTCCTCTACCAGTGTCAGTCTGCTGATCATAGATTCCTCCAGACAATGCCCTCCTCTCAGCCGGTTCATCTGACTGCTCGTATATTCAGCCAGCATACAAAATGTATAATCATTAAACTGCGTGCCGATCTGTCTCTCCAGCTGCTGAATACAGGCAATCACCTTATCAGCTGTGCTCTTTCTGTACTGAGATAAAAATCTTGCATATGTCACCGGATCGATTCTGTAATCCGGCACTGCGGCTGACTTTGGATCTTCTTCCAGATAAACTTTCTGGTTTTGGCACACCAGAACTTTTCTCAGGTCAAATTCCCGGCCCTGTATAATAATTCCTTTTCCAACGATCCGCCGAATGCATACCCTGTCCGGCTCTAACATCTTATTTGCCTTCTCGATATCTGTACAGATCGTGGATTTAGAAACAAACAGCTCCTCCGCAAACAAAGATCCGGTGTAAGGCTCCCCATTTTCAATCAGAGTCCTGATAATATAGCACATCCGGTATTTTCTTGTTTCACAGGGGATCTGGTCTTTCGGAAATAAGTGTTCCAATTCTTTTCTGTGCAGTCCTGCCTGAAGACAGCCCCCCTTCCCCCCCCGGCGGACAAGCCGATATCCATTTTCTTCACAGAATTCAGCTGCCTCTTTCATATAATTGTGTACACTCCGCTCGGAAATCTCCAGCATCCCTGCAATTCTTTCATAGGTGATAAATTCATCATCCTGATGAATCAGCACTCTCATTATTTTTGATGCAGTCTTGGAAAGCATAGGAACTCCTTTTATTATTATTTATTGATATATATTATTTATTATTATTTTAGACTTTCCTATGATTTCTGTCAACGCTCACTTAAAGACATCCCTTCCACTATCAGTAAAAGGCGCTGAAAAAGGCCAGAAAATATCCTGTATTTTCTGGCCTTCCCATATCACTTTTCTGTTATTCTGTCGGTTTCAGGTTTTTCAGTGAAATATCCAGGATTGGAGCCGAATGGGTCAAAGCCCCGGAAGATACGAAATCCACTCCGATCTCCCTGATCTTTTTTAACCGTTCCTTCGTCACGTTGCCGGAACACTCGGTGAGAGCACGGCTTCCGATAATTTCAACCGCCTCTTTCATCATTTCATCTGACATATTATCCAGCATAATAATATCCGCACCTGCCTCCAGAGCGTCATTTACCATGGCAAGATTTTCAGTCTCCACCTCAATCTTCCGCACAAAAGGAGCATAGGCTCTTGCCGCATAGACTGCCTCCCGGACTCCTCCGGCTGCACCGATATGGTTGTCTTTCAGCATAACCCCGTCGGAAAGATTATAACGGTGATTCTTGCCGCCTCCGACTGTTACCGCATATTTCTCAAACGGACGCATATTTGGCGTTGTCTTTCTCGTATCCAGAAGCTGTGTAGAGGAACCTTCTAATTCTTTTACAAGGGAATTGGTAAATGTTGCGATCCCGCTCATTCTCTGAAGGTAGTTAAGGGCCGTCCTCTCTCCTGACAGCAGGACACGGATATCTCCCCTGAGAACTCCCATAAGCTGTCCGGCTTTGATTTCGTCTCCGTCGCTCAGCTCTGTCTCAAAGGTTACATTTTCATCCAGCAGGGTAAACACACGGTGGAACACTTCCAAACCCGCGACAATCCCGTCTTCTTTACAAATCAGTTCAACCTGTCCCTGTCTCGGCTTCGGCATGACAGCGTTGGTGCTGACATCCTCTCCGGTGATGTCCTCTTTTAATGCGTTCAGCAGATACTCATCAATGTTTACCGCCATTGTTACACCATTTATCATAGAAATCCCCATCCTTTCTTTTGATCTCTTCCAGTACAAGGTGTTTGTTCTCCTCCTGTATACCGGAAATATCATGATACTGTGCTAAATCAACCTGACACTCTGAAGGTTTTTTCGGCGACTTTGCAATATCTTCTGCAGACTCCAGGGCAAAAACAAGAGATTCCAGCAGAGAATTGCTCGCCAGCCGGTTCTTTCCGTGAACTCCGTTGCAGCTGGCCTCTCCCACTGCGTATAAATCCTCCATGGAAGTACGACTGCTTAAATCCACCTTAATCCCTCCCATAAAATAATGCTGTGCGGGAGTCACCGGAATCCATTCCTTCGTCATGTCATATCCCTCTTCCAGACACTGCTTATAAATATTAGGAAATCTTTTTCTGATCCGATCCCCGTCCAGATGAGTCACAGACAGCCGCACATAATCGGTTCCGTCTTTCTCCATCTGTTCACGTATAGCTGCTGTCACAATATCCCTGGGCAGCAGTTCATCTACAAACCGTTCCCCGTCTTTATTGAATAAATAGGCTCCTTCTCCTCTGACAGACTCCGAAATCAAAAAACTCCTTCCCGGCTTGTCCGAATAAAAAGTCGTCGGATGTATCTGTATGTAATTGATATTCTGTATCTCCACGTTATGGCGAAGGCAGATAGCCAATCCGTCTGCGGTGAGATGCCTGTAATTGGTGGAGTGTTTAAACAGACCTCCCATGCCTCCCGTTGCGAGTACAGTCTTCCCTGCATAAATACAGTCCACATCTCCTTCGGGTGTCACATAGACAACTCCCCGGCAGGCTCCTTTTTCCTCGATCAGATCGATCATTGTAGAATGGGTCAGGATCTCAATGTTATCCCTCCGTTTCACTTCCTCATAGAGCTTGCCGGTAATTTCTTTCCCTGTCACATCATCGT
Source organism: Anaerostipes sp. AF04-45 (assembly GCF_003461725.1). Lineage (NCBI taxonomy): Bacteria > Bacillati > Bacillota > Clostridia > Lachnospirales > Lachnospiraceae > Anaerostipes > Anaerostipes sp. AF04-45. The sequence goes on along the minus strand of NZ_QTXQ01000007.1, from coordinate 85,872 downwards.
GATGAAGAATCCGGAATATGGAGTGTCCCCCTTCCCGGGTATATTCTGTCTCTCCATCTCTCTGATCAAACTGAACACCGAATCCGATAAGGTCATCGATAATTTCCCTGGAACGGGTGATCATCTTGTCTACAGCCGCTTTATCGTTCTCATAATGGCCGGCCTTCATGGTATCTTCAAAGTAACGGTCGTAATCTTCTTCATTGCGCAGTGCAGAAATTCCTCCCTGAGCCAGGAAGGAATCACTCTCCTCTACTTCTGTCTTGGTAATCATAATGACTCTGTAATCTCTTGGAAGAAACAAGGCGTGAAACAATCCGGCAGCCCCGGTTCCAACCACAATTACATCTGCTGATCTCATAATTAAAATTAATCCTTTCCCCCGGATAAGAGGCTGTTAATATCTACTGTGCGATTCGCAGCATCTCATCCAACGCTTTCTTTGCGTCAAGACGCAGTGTCTCATCCAGTTCCACCTGGTTTTTCATGTCTCTCAGTGTATCTCTGACATTTTCAAGAGTGATCCTCTTCATGTTCGGACAGAACTGTCTGTGCCCCACAGAATAAAACGTCTTGTTCGGATTCTTCTGTTTCAGTTCATATAAAACACCCATCTCTGTACAGATAATAAACTTATCCGCATCGGATGCAGTGGCATAATCAATAATACCGGACGTGCTTCCCACATAGTCGGCCAGTTCCACCACATCCATCGTACACTCCGGATGTACAAGGATCTCTGCGTCCGGATGCGCTTCTTTGGCTTTTTTTACGTTGTCTGCAGTAATGCTTGTATGTACATGACAGAATCCGTCGTTGTAAATAAAATTCTTCTCAGGAAGTTTTGATCCGATATATCTGCCAAGATTCTCATCCGGAATAAAGAATATATTCTTCTGTGGAAGAGATTTTACAATCTTCATAGCATTGGACGATGTCACACAGACATCGGAATAGGATTTGATCTCTGCTGTGGAATTAATATAACAGACCACTGCCAGATCATCATATTCATCCCTTACCTTCTGTATCTTGTCCAGATCCACCATATGGGCCATCGGGCAGTCCGCCAGCTGGTCCGGCATGATCACAGTTCTGTCGGGATTCAGGATCTTCGCGCTTTCTCCCATAAAGCTTACACCGGCAAAACAGATCACATCTTTCGACTCCTTAAGCGCTACCTTTGCGAGGTAATACGAATCCCCAACATAGTCTGCAATCTCCTGTACAGCGTCATCTACATAATAATGGGCCAATAAGACCGCATTTCGTTCTCTCTTTAACTCTTCAATCTCTTTTGCGAGGTTGTCCATCCTTTTCCTCCTTAGCAAGGGAATTTTCCCAACTGATATGATTCCATACTAAGATTAAATATACCACTTTGATCAACTGTTATCAAGTATTTAAAGGGGTTTTCTGGTATAAACAGCCAGTCACTCAGTATGCAGATAGTCACTGTTCCCTGCCTTTACACATAATCCGTTGATTATGTCCCCATGGAATACTTTTTATTATTCTTTCTGCTTCATTTCTATACTCATGGATACAAAACAGCACCCTTATCAACGCTGCCGGTTCCGTTGATAAAGATGCTGTATTATTAAAGATTATGAATACAAAACTCTTTCAATTCCTCTGCCGCCCTGTCTTCATCCGGTCCTTCAATCATAAACGTTACGATTTCATGCTGACGAGCTCTCAGTGTCAAAAGAGAAATCATATTTTTGGCGTTCGCTCTCTGAGTTCCCTTTTCCAGAATTATTTTACTCTGGTACGTCCGCGCTTTTTCTACCAGAAGCACAGCCGGACGCGCATGGATTCCAACAGGCGACTGCATTTTAAAATCAAACTGCTTCATCTTTTTCCTCCCTGATCATACCTGGACAGATTCACCTTTCAGCCTTTCGATTTCTTCCGCAATCCGTTTTGCAAATGAAAAGGACTGTTTCATAGCAAAGCTTTTTATCCTGACAGGGTTTGATATCAAAGGAATTTGTTTTTCCTGGCCGTCCTCCAGTTTGATCAGAACTTTCAGAGAGTGAATCGTGCCTGCTTCTTTTGACTTAATTTTATCTTCCAGTTCTCCCAAAGGCATGAAAGGTCTGTAATCGATCCGGCACTCGCTGATCTTATCCAGCGGATAAAATTCCGGCTCTGAAACCTGTTTTTGGTTGATCCGGTTGTTGAGAAGGCAGATCTTCCTGTTTTTCTCATCAAACAAAATATAATTCCCTATCCGCCCTGTAATCTCAAAATCTTCTGTGAGCCCGCCCTGCTTTTCACACAATTTTCTGATCTCACCATAACTTTTCTTTGCAATCGTCTCTGTAAAATGATTGCTGGCCTTCTCATAGCACGCTTTGCAGATGTATCCTTCCGCATATCGAAATTTCTTAAACATTCCCAAAGGTGCATCACAGATATCACATGTCTTCATTTCCAATTCACCCTTTCTGATCACCAAACACATCTGTCAGCGCTTTATAAACTTTTTTATACTTTTGGTATTTTATTTCATAAAGCTCTGCATGATATCTTCTTGGATTAAAACATTTTTTTGTGCGGACGGTTCTGCCAACCATCTGCTCCAGTGTTACATCCCGCCCTGAAACTGATGCTGCCATGAGCGCAATGCCGTATCCCGCTCCTGCCCCGCTTTCCAGCTGTTCTACTTTCGTATTCAGCACATCCGCAAGGATCTGCATCCATACTTCATTTTTAGAGCCTCCGCCGGTCACTTTAAGACTTTGAAGTGCTGTCTTCCCAATGTGCATGACTTCTGTAAGCTGTCTCACACCGAAACAGATCCCTTCCATGACCGCAGCCGTGATATCCTGTCTTGTAGTTTCAGTTCCGATACCGATCAAAGCTCCCCTCAGTGCTGGATCTCCGTAGATCGTCTTGTCACCTGCAAGATGGGGATAAAAGATCAGATTGTTTTCCCCTAGACTTTCCATGTCCACTTCGCTGGTTTCGGCAGAAAAATCATCTGCCTTTAAGATCTGTCTGACCCACCAGCCAAAGCTGCTTCCCGTTGACTGAACCACACCCTGTACCAGCGTCATGATGTTCTTTCCGTCTGCAGAAAACATAATATTCTTTCCTTTTGTCCCGAAATCCATTTTTTCTTTTGGAAACATGAGAACACCGGATGTACCGAGGGAAAGAACCGGATACCTGTTTGAAAAACACCCTGTGGATATGGCTGCCGCCGGGTTATCCCCGGTACCCACGATAACCTTCACCTGGTTTTTGAAACCGAACTTCCGCCTCCATACTTCGGCCACATATCCCGCCGTCTCCTGGCTTCCTTTTACCTTTGGATAAATCTTCTTCGGAAACCCTAAGATTTCCCGGATCTTTGAAGACCACGTTCCAGTCTTTAAATCAAACAAAGAAGAAGTGGATGCCTCGCAGTAGTCAGTCTGGCACTGCCCCGTCAGCCGAAAAACGATATAGTCCGGTCCAATCAAAAATGTTTTCATCTTCCGAAATTGTTCCGGTTCATTTTTCTTCAGCCACAGCAGATTGATCGCCGGACTTCCGGTGGAAATGATATTGGAGATATAGGAAACTTCCGGGACCTTAGAGATCTTTTCTTTTGTTTCCTTTACAAGATCCATTGTCCTTGTGTCATTCCACATCAATGCCGGACGTATAGGCGCTCCGTCCCATCCCAGAAATACTGCGGTATGCATCTGTCCCGTGACACCAATAGCTCCGATGTGCTCCGGATCTTCTCCTGAAAGAAGTTCCGCCATGGCTTCTTCCACCGCATCCATCCAGCTTTCCGGATCAATTTCCTTCCATCCCGGTTTTGGCTGTGAAATTTCATACTCTCTGCTGCTTTCTTTTCTGATCTCTCCTGCGTCATTAATCAAGGTCAGTTTTGCAGAAGAAGTCCCTATATCAATTCCAATATACTGTTCCATTCGCTATTCTCCAAATCTGAGGATTACTTTATAAGTATCCGGCTTCATTGCCGCCGCAATGGCTTTGTCAAAATCTCTGTAATCAAAAATCTGTTCTGTAAGCACGGTTGGATCAATCAGCCCCTTTCCGATCAGCTGCACTGCCTGATGAAAAGATGTAATCGTTGGGCTGACAGCGCCTGTCACCGTTTTCTGGTAAGAATGAACAGCCCCCATATCTATCGGCACCGGATCATTGGGATGCATGGAGCTGAACATGACGCTCATTCCTCCGGGGGAAGTCATTTCCACAGCCTGTGCCGCAATGGCCGGGATCGCTGTCGTATTGAATACCACCTGCGCACCTCTGCCGCCGGTTAATTCTTTTACTCTCTTTACGGCATCTTCCTTCGTCGGATCGATCACATCGTCACATCCGAGTTTCAGCGCCCTGTCTCTTCGCTCCCTAAGAGGCTCACTTAAAATCACTCTGGCTCCCTTTAATCTGGCAAGCATGACGTGAAGCATCCCCATGGTACCGCCTCCGATGACCGCCACATCGTCTCCAAACTGAATATTCGTACGGGTGATACTGTTGACCACACATGCCAGTGGCTCGGTAAATGCCATTTTTTCAAAAGTTGTACTGTCCGGATATACAAACAGATCTTCCGCCTTTGCCACAACGAATTCCGCAAATCCCCCATATCCTGACAGCCCGTCGGGATTCGTAAAAATCTTACTCTTTGGATGTTCTTCACAGATATTTTCTTCTCCGTGCTTGCAGAAAAAACATTCCTTACAGTCATCAATGATATACTGGACCACTTTCTGCCCTTTGGAGTAACGTTTTTCATTGACTCCGTTTCCCAGTTCCTCGATTACTCCGCAGTACTCATGACCGCCGATCCTCGGGTAGCTGTAACTGCAGTCTCCGTTGAAGTCCCGTACATCGTTGGTGCAGATTCCGGAATCTTTGATCCGGATCAGCACCTCGTCTTCTTTTAACTCTGGTAATTCAATCTCTTTGACAGCAAAATTTTTTGGTTGATTTAATACGATTGCTTTCATCTATCTCACTCTTTCTGAACTTAATATGCCAGGATTCCTGTCACTCCGCCTACCACACCGATCACAACGATCAGCCCGATGATTTTCAGGGAAGACCATCTTCTCTTGTTCATCAGATAGTAAACAAGCATGGTCACTGCAAGCGGAAGGATACTTGGACAGATCGCGTCTAAGAAGCTTGTCTGAATGTCATAAGTTGATGTAGAACTTACCACTTTCAGTCCGCAGCTTGCTTTTACATAATTTACAACAAGACCGCCCATTACCATGCAGCCCATGATAGAAGCACCTTTGATCAGCTTATTAAGAATTCCCTTTTCAAGGAAGTCCATGATCGCTTCACTTCCGGCTTTATATCCGAACATAAAGTTCCAGTAGCTGAGGCCATATGCCGCTGCAATGATGACAACCGCGTAAATAATGGCTCCCCATATATTTCCGCTTCCGGAACGGGTTAAGTCAATACACACAGCTAAGAGGATCGGAATCACAACGCCCTGCCAGATCGTATCACCCATACCGGCTAAAGGTCCCATCAAAGAAGTCTTTAAGTTCGTAATAAACTCGTCGGGTATTTCTTCACCCATGGCCTTCTGTTCTTCCAGGGCAACCGCCATACCGAGGATACATGCGCCGAATTCAATATGTACATTGAAGAATTCAATTTCCCGTTTCATGACCTCTTTTCGCTTTGCCGGGTTATCTTTATATAAGAAATTAATAATCGCTGAGAACATATGGGCAACAACCTGCCCCATCATTCTTTCGTAGTTATAACACGTCTGGGGAAATGTCTCCCAAATGAACCAGGCTTTGATCAAGGCGGCCTTTGGGATCAAACTTTTCTTTTTATTTTCCATCTTAATCGTCCTCCTCATCATCTTCATCGTCAATGACTGCTGCCTTCGCCGGTTCCATAGCGGAAGTAACCTGAACGTACACAACTGCCACAAGCAGTGCGATAATACCCAGTGTCAGCAGCGGAAGTTTTGAATACACAGCCAATAAAAATCCTACAAACAAAAATACTTTGGATTCTCCTTTAAAGATGTACTGCAGTGTGATTGCAATTCCGAGTGCAGGCATTAAACCACCTATGATCTGGAAGACGGTCAGCACTTTTCCGCTTAACATATTCAGGATTCCCTGGATATAGTTAGAACCAAAATATGCAGCAAGAGCACACGGGATTGCCGTCATAAGAAAGCACATAATCTGTGGAAATAAGACATTTGCCCGCCAGATTTTGTTATACTGTTCTTTTTCTATATACTTATCTGCAATATGTACAAAGAAGCAGTCAAAGGTCATACGTCCTGCCCAGACGATCGTTCCGAGAATACCGATCGGAACTGCCAGTGCCAGAGCAGTATCGGTGTCCAATCCGCCGACAATCGCATAGGCTGTTCCCAAGACTCCTGCCAGTCCCATATCAGCCGGCATACTTCCTCCTGCAGACATAAACCCAAGGTAAACTAAGTTGATGGTTGCTCCGATCACGGCTCCCTGTACCGGATGGCCCAGAATCAAACCGGTAATCATACCGCAGACCAGCGGTCTCTGTAAAGACCAAAGGCCTACAAACGGCAGGTTTCCAACTGCCAGCCAGTAAACAACCCCGCATAAGGCTGCCTGTATGATGGTCATCTTTTCCATATATACTTCCTCCTTCTATTTATCCAAGTATCCAGTAACTTCAATCACCTGCTGTTCCGGTACCAGCTGATAATAGACATGAACATTCTTCGCCATCAAATTTTTAATCGAAGCAATTTCATCCGGATCACAGGCTACATTTTTAATAAATGGTGTCCTCTCTCCTCTAAGTCCCATTCCTCCCAGATTCACATCGGTCAGTTCGAGTCCTAAATCTGTCATACGGTCATAAGTGATAGGAGTTTTCGTGAGGATCATGACTCTCTCTCCCGCTTCTTTCGGGTCTTTCTTAAGAACCTCTGCTCCCTTTTCTGTTCCGTATACATTTACTTTTACACCATTTGGAGCAAGTGCCTTGATCACTCGTTTGTTGAACTTATCTGCCGCAACTTCATCATCGACTACGATAATCCTGTTGACATTTAAGCTCGGAGTCCACACTGAGACAACTTCCCCATGGATCAGCCGGTCATCGACTCTGGCTAATACAACATTTTTCATTCCTCGTCTACCTCCTCAAATAGTTTTCTTACATCTTTTACTGTTCCCGGTGCTGCTTCAAGAAGCCCTGCGCAAATCTCTTCTGCGCTTTTCCCAGCATAACGTCCCATCATCACTTCTACCATTAACGGAAGATTAATTCCTGTTACATGGTAAATGTCATGGTGTTCCATCAAAGAAACTATCGCATTAAACGGGCTTCCGTGGAACAGATCCGATACGAAGAGTATTTCTTCCCCTTCTTTCGTATTTTGAATTTCCGCTTCCAGTTTTTCTGTCAGTGTTGCCACCGTCTGTTCCGGAAACAGTCCATACGCCACCAGGTTTTCCTGTTCTCCGACAAGCATTTGGGTACTCTCCACCAGCCCTTTTGAATAGCTTCCGTGGGATACTGCAATGACCTTCATTCCCTTACCTCCTTTTCATCTGGCCTTCGATGTAATTGAAGTATATCATGCTGACTCTGCTGTTTTTCACAAATGTTTGCACAATCAATACCGCAGTACCTGACAGCATTTTGCATGATTGACTGCGCAATTTATTACGCAGATACTCCTTTCATTCTGCACTTATTTTGCGGGATACTTTGCGCAATAAATTAAATTATTCAAGGTATTTTCATTGTTATAATCGAATCAAGCTTAGTACGTACTGGTGAACGGTAAAAATGAAAATTTCAGATTAGATAGGAGGAAGCGGCTTTTTGTATATGCCGCTATATGAAAATGAAAATTGTAAACGGCTTTGACCTGATGAAATATGCAAAAGACAACCATTATATTCTGCCTGCGTTCAATACAACCAACCTGGAAATGACTTATGCCATCGCCAAAGGATTAAATCAGGCAGGACTTCCGGGATATATCCAAATATCTTCCAATAATCTGCGGCTCTCAAGCCCGGACACGATCACTTATCTGGCAAAAGATGCACTGAAAGACAGTGATGTGCCGATTGGTCTTCATCTGGATCACGGAAAGTCTTATGAACACGTAAAGGCATGTGTGGATGCAGGCTTTACTTCTATTATGATCGATGCCTCCCATCTTCCGTTTGAAGAAAATATTAAAGAAGTGAAACGCGCAGTAGAATACTGCCACTTTTACGGTGTTCCGGTAGAGGCAGAGCTTGGTGCGCTGCAGGGAAAAGAAGAGGATATTGTAAATGAAGCGGACAGCAAAACAGATCCGGAAATGGTCGCTGACTTTGTGGAAAGAACCGGCTGCGATCTGCTTGCGGTTTCCGTGGGAAACGTTCACGGTCTGGATCTGACTCCAAAAGTAGATCTTCCGTTATTAGATGAAATCTCAAAGGTTTCCCCCGTACCGCTCGTAATGCATGGCGGTTCCGGGATTCCGTTTGAAACGATTCAGAAGGCAAGAGAGTTTAACTTGTTGAAAGTAAATTACGGATCTGATTTAAGAAAGGCTTTTATTTCTACCTTTGGAGAAGCGTATGAACAGAACCATAACGAAGTGAATGTCATTGGGCTTAGCATTCAGTCCATAGAAAATGTCAGCAAAAAGGCGGCGGAGCTGGTAACGATTATCAACGAATAAACAGTGATTAACAAAAAGGGACACGATTGTCATAAGACTGATCGTGTCCCTTTTCGTTTAAAATACTTTTCACTTTCCTTTTCGCCGTGACCCTTCACGGACAATAAATCCTTTGTCTATTAATTTTTTGGTTCTCCTCTGCACCTTGCTTCTGGATAATCCAAATTTTGCAGAGTAACAGTAAACTCCACCCTGTGAGAAAAAAATTTTGGTTCCAATCCTTCTCGAAAGTTTATCGCACTTTTATAAGCACTCGTTATTTTATTCAGTCCGCTTCCCTGCCGTTCCATATATCCTAACCGATGAAATACATCTGCCAAAACCGGATTTCTTCGTGTAGATGGTATTGTATCAATATTTCGCTCCTGAATCCTCGTTCCATCAGGCATTCCTCCTGTAGAATCTATCATGACATTTTCCACATGATTTCCGTTCGGCTCTTAAAATGCCTCATTCCAATCATGTGGAAAATGGACGTAACGTCTGTTGGAGAAGGGTTTCTGCCAAAAAAGGTGCCACTTTTCGAAAGTTATTTATCACTATTGGAGGAGCGCATTTCAAAAGCGCGACGGAAATAGTAGTAAATAACTCATACTATATTTTTCTATTTTCTCATTATTTATTCTTTCCTTTGCACAAAAAACCCATAATTTCTGCCCGCAGAAATTATGGGTTTTCCTAAAATTAATTTAATCTAATCAGAAGCTTTTACTGCCCTCACAATGGCCTCCGCCATCTCCCTGATCCTGACAGCCGGAGAAGGAGCATTTAAAATCCCGGACGTTCCGCCCGTGCCGTCGGCCCCAAGCCTTATCATATTGTAACAGTCCTCTGCCGTGCTGACTCCGGAAGCAACCACCACCAGTACATCAGGATTTACTTTTCGTACCTGATCGATTGCTTCCATTGTATAAGCATCGTCTGCTACCTGACCGGTTCCGATCAGATCCGTCGGTTCCGCCAGGACAACATCCGGGTTCATACACGCCACGGCTTTTGCTTCCGTAATGGAGTCCGCACATACGATAGAAGTCATGTCAAGCTCGGCTGCGCGCCGGATACATGCATATAGGTCAGACAGCGTCTTAGGATTTTCGGCATGGTTCAGAAAAACTGCATCCGCTCCTGCTTCCTTTAAAGATTCCGGAAGAACATGCCCCATTCCCCGTCCTGGTGTGAGCGGGTCCATAGACTGTACGCATACAATGATGTTTTCCGTATTCTCACGGATCATTCTCACATCTGCATATGGACAAGTAAAGATAATCGGCAGTCCGGTATCTTTAGCCGCCTGATCTGCGGCCTTCGCCAATTTAAGACTCTCGTTTCCGTATAAATATGACTTTGGATTTACAATCAAAAACGGTGACTGCATATTTCCCATGTTCTCCTCCTTACTCTCCAATGACAACTATTTTACATTTTCTTTCCCGGGGACGCGTGCGGTCAAAGTCTACAAAATAAACATATCCTGTAACACCGACTCCTAATTTGCCGTCCTCCACATCAAAGATCTCGCTGGACCCGAGAATCGTAGATCTCAAATGTGCATCTCCGTTGAATAATGCGGTTCTGTCTCCTCCCGGAAGCCAGAAATCCAAATCCGGCCAGGTTTCCACTTCTTTATAGTGTTCTTCTCCCGGATAATGGTATTGATCCGCGCTCACATGATCCGGAATGATCTTTGCTAAAGCATTGTTTAAGTCTTCCTGTAAAAACTCATCCCCATTCTCATTGTAGTCGTGGACAAATTCCTCAAAAAACACAGAACAGGTAGTATGCGGAGAAATGACCGCACAGAGTCCGCTTTTAATCCCGCTTTCTTCAATCACCCTTTTTACTTCCGGAGTCACATCAATATAGGTAGGTGTTTTGCCATGTGACTGTACTTTGATCGTATCTTTATATACTGCCATTCTTTCTTTCCCTCCAAATCATTTCTTCTGGAATACTTTCAGCGCTTTTTTTACATCCTCTTTGACTGCCTCTGTAGCTGCCAGGGACATGGAATCATAAAACAGCGGTTTTGATTCATCTTCCCAGTATTCTTTTGAAGCCTTTCCTCCAGCCGTATTCATGTAAGTATAATAGTTTACTTTGCAGATACCATTTTCAATGGCCACCCTGTAATCTTCATCTGACACACCGGAGCCTCCGTGCATTACAAGAGGCACTCCGGCCGCATCGCGGATTTCTGCAACCCGGGGAAGATCCAGTTTAGGCTCTGTCAGATATACTCCGTGGGTTGTTCCAAAAGCCACAGCCAGACAGTCCACACCGGTCTTCTCCACAAATTCCCCTGCAACCTCAGGATCTGTATAAATGGAATCTAAATCATCATAATCATCTTTGCCGTCAGATCCGGCTCCTTCTCCCTGAACAACCTGGGAAGTAAAGATATGCCCTAATTCAGCTTCCACGCCGGCGCCGACTGCATGGGCAATTTTAACGATCTCTGCTGTTTCTTTTACATTGTCTTCAAAACTTTTTGCAGAAGCATCATACATGACGGAAGTAAATCCGAGATGAAGTGCCTGGACACAGCGTTCAAAGCTGCTTCCGTGATCCAGATGAAGCGCAACCGGCACTTTGGCCCGTTTTGCATAATATTTAAGGATTGGTCCGATCTCGTCAAGATCGATCAATTCGTCATGACTCTGGGCATGCTGCAGGATCACCGGGCATTCCAGCTCCTCTGCCGCCTGAATAATCCCCCGGATTGCTTCCAGTGTGGTTCCGTTAAATGCGCCGACTGCTTTCTTTTCTATTTTTGCCTGGTCAAGTAATTCTTTTAATGAAACTAACATTTACATCCTCCCGTTTTTTTTAACCGTTCCCGTCCCTGGGTCCTTGCTTTTGAGACCAGAGAGTCCGGGTTGATCTGTGCATCCAGATCATAAAAGAATTCTTCCAGCTCCTTTTCATCAGAAAATTCGGAAATTCTTACCCAGTATCTTCCCCTCATGATCCCGCCGCCGTCAAAGGTCATATACATTTTTGTTCCTCCTGCCAGCGGCCTCATGCTGTACTTGCTGATCTGACTGATCTCATATGTATGGCTCCTCCCGTAAGCACAGAACACTACGGTCTTCCCGCTGTCAATGCGGACTTCAGACGGATTGCTGAGTGACACAAATACATTAAAGACATTATAGAGACACAGTCCAAAAACCAGTAAATACAGCAGATGATGTCCTGCGGCCAAAAACTGATAAAGGCAGAACACTCCGATGGCCGCAGTAAAAATCCCGGGTGCCGTCATTTGTATAGAAAAATGAGATGGTTGATATACGTAGCTCTTCATCATTTTTACCTTTCTTTATGCATCAGCATGTAATTCTTTTGCTTCTTTGATAATTCGTTTTCTGTTCATCAGAGCTAATCCAACTGCAACTGCTACCGCAATGATGAGTCCGACTGCTCCCACAGAATGTGCCTTTACAAGTACCCATGACAATGGGTTTGCCCCGTCACAGATAGAAGAAATCGTAGCGGCACCCTTAGGAATGGCAAAATTTACGGATTTTGCAACTGCAGTGATAGACGGCGCCAGGTTGGTAGAAATATAAAGTCCTCCAACCAGGCAGACGATTCCTGTGATCAGTGCCCGGAAGCCGTTTCCTCCTACCAGCGGCACGATCAGAACAAACATATATGGCAGTACAGATAAGTCAGTCATCGGAAGCACAGTATTTCCAGGAAGGATCACTGCCAAAAAGACTGCCAATGGAACCAGGATCAGGGATACTGTTAAACATACCGGATGCCCGACACCTACGGCTGAATCCAGTCCGATGTAAATTTTTCCTCTGTTCGCAAACTTAGAAGATACAAATTCCTGGGCCGCATCAGAAATCGGCATGAGGCCTTCCATTAACAATGCTGCCATTTTGGGGATCAATACCATGACAGCACCGAGGGTGACACCAATCTGCAGTACCGTCTGTACATTGTTTCCTGCCAAAGCTGCAATGATGATTCCCAAAACAGTTCCAACCAGCATCGGTTCTCCGAATACACCAAAACGTTTCTGAAGCTTTTCAATATCGATGTTAATATTTTTCACTCCCGGAATAACGTCGATGATCTTGTCTACGACGATAGCAATCGGCACAAATGCCGCTGTAAACCCATGAGGGAGGGACACTCCCGGCATGCCCAGGGTTTCCTCTACTTTCGGCGCCGTGTAGTCACCGATTACCATGATGATCACCATATTTAAAATCGCTGCGATAATTCCATAAGCAAAATTTCCTGTCAGAACATAGATCAGAGAACCGGTAAAGGCAAAATGCCAGTAGTTCCATATATCCACGTCCAGGGTCTGTGTCGTGTTGGTCAGCAGCATGACAATATTAACGATCAGACCGATTGGAATAATGATCAGCCCGATTGTCGTACCAAAAGCGATCGCTGATGCTGCCGGCCAGCCGATATCTACGGTGGAGAGGGCCAATCCAAATCTCTGAGCCATCTGCTGTACCGCGGGAGCCAGGTTTTCGCCCATCAGTCCTGTAACCAGATTCAATCCGATAAACCCGATACCTACCGTCAGGCCTCCACGAAGGGCCTTGCCAAATTTGGCACCTAAAACCACACCTATGATCGTTAAGATGATCGGCATCATGACACTGGCGCCGAGTGAGTTAATATAGCTGAATACATCAATAATTGCCTGCATAATAATCCTCCTTTTATCTGCCTGTTTTTACTTTTGCATCTCTTCCAAAATGGAAGTGTACAGTTTGTCCAGCCCTACCCCGGTCAGCAGGGGAAGTCCTGCCAGCACCGGACATTTGACATCACCGCTTACTAAAGTAGTAGAAACACAGAAGTCAACATTTCCGGATTTCTCAACGACTTCGGAAACCTGGCACTGTTCAATTTTGTATTTCCCCGAAAATCCGTGCTCATCCAGATAAGCTGAAATTTTCTGGTTTGCAACCGTTGATGTAGCGACTCCTGATCCACATGCGATTAAGATTTTTTTCATGATATATTCTCCTTTATATAAAAAATATTAATAAGTTCGTTTTTATGTGCTAATCTATTAAGTCACCCAGGACTTCATCGATCTTATCCACACTGCCTGATCTTAAAACTTTTAAAACCTCCTGATCCTGGCATGCCTCGATGAGTTTTTGGAGCAGCCCCAGCTGGTCTTCTTTTTTCTTGATTGCCAGCATAAACAAAAGAGATACTCTGGTTTTCTCACCCTCCATTCCCATGACGCAAAATTCCACCGGCTGATCAAGGACGCCCAGACAGATGGCCGGCTTTTTTACATATTCGGGATCTGTATGCGGGATCGCCACATTGATCTCTCCGGTTGGAAGTCCGGTCGGAAAATTCTCCTCCCGTTGGATGATGGCATCATGAAATCCTTCCGTTACATATCCCTCCTGAAACATGGCCTCAGCCATTTTCCCCAAAACTTCTTTATCATCTGAACCTGACAAAGAAACTGCAAGGTAATGTTTGTCTGTGTTACTGGTTATCATTTTCATTGTCTTTCTCCTCATTATATTTTGAATTTAATCGTTTGATCGTATTTAAAACAGCTTCTGCATCCGGCAGAGAATCTAATATTCTGCGGATCTGTTCATTCCCAAAAATCATCATCAGATCATAGATTGCGCTGTTGATACTTTTTGCGCTCTGAATGCTCATTCCGATCACATACCGCACCGGATCATTGTTTCCGCTGTGAAAATCAATCGGTTCTTTTAATCTCAGGATCGATGCCGCCTCCTCAATGACGCCCTGTTCCGCGCTTGCGTGCGGCAGCGCCGTTTCCGGACAGACGACAATATAAGGACCGTTTCTTTTGATATTCATAACCATTTCATCTACGTATCCAGGCTCCACTGCGCCTGTGGAATGCAGCAGATTCCCCGACTGACGGACCGCGTCTTCCCAATCTTTTGCCTCGTATCCCACCTGAATCCTCTGCTCATTCAGCAGATCATAGAACGCACCCTGAATATTGACATCAGGAGGACTTGTGATTTCCGGCTCCCGTTCTTTACCTTCTCCGCCGTCTCCCTCCCGTATTTCCAGGACCTTTCTCTGAATATCCAGGATATCGTCCTTCTCGAGCATAGGAGACCGGACTTCTACATAAGGGATGTTCACATCATCCAGCGGGATCGTTGATATGATCATCTGGGTTCCGTTTTTCTCGATCTCCCTCATATTATGGAAAGAAGAGATACTTACGATCTCGATCATATCATCCAGCGTCTTCAGTTTCGCCATCATAAATTGTGCAGTCCCTCTTCCGGTTGCACATACAAGAGCCACTTTTACTTTTCTGCTCTTTTCTGTCTCTGCCTTTTCTTTTTCCATCACAGAGGCAAAATACAGTACCATAAAAGACATTTCATCTTCCGAAAACTTCTGGCCCACATAATCCTCCAGGGAGCCGAGATGCTGCTTCACACTCTCAAAAATCTCAGGATAATCCTGCATTAAAGTATCCTTCAGCGGATTCACCAAAACTTCGCTGTTTTTCAGACGGTGCACCGCGGACCTCATATGGGCCACCAGCAGGTCATAGAGAGTAAAGTCCAGATAAAAGTCAATTCCAAAACAGCTGGAAATCTGATAGATCGTTTCCGCGATCATGACTCTTAATTCCAGAGCATTTGTTTTCTGTGCATCATCTTTCAGATAACTTTTTCCGTTCAGGCATTCTGTATAGTAAAGGATTTCGACCTCACGCACATCCATCTGAAACATGTCAGAAATTTTCCCGAACAGTCCTTTGCTGAACGTGTACTTGGAGCCTTCTTTTAAATAATTCCATTCGTTGGTGAAATACCCCGGAAGAAAGTGCTTTCGTACGATCCGGTTGGCTACAATCGTAAGCTCTGTCACAGCCTCAAAAAAAGAATAGTCGGCAAAAAATATCTGTGTCTCTTCCTCTTCTTCCAGAATACAGTTTTTCATCTTCTCGTAAATTTCCAGGCTGTCTGCCTCTTTTAACAGAAGATTCCAAAAAACACTCAGATCATATCCGTTCTTGTAATAATTGTCGTCGCCGTTTACTTCTAAAAGCTTTAAGATACCTTTCCGTACATCCAGCTCCGATGCCTCAATAATATATCCCCTCCTTACCTGGGATACCAGCGTCATTCCATTTTCTTTAAACCAGATTTTCAATTCCTGAAGATCTTGAAGCAGGGTATTGCGGCTGACGCCAATCTTTTCTTTCAGCTGGTCCACCGTCACATATCCGCTGGCATTCAGAAGAATCATTGCCAGAATGGTGGAACGTTCCTTTTTTGAAAGGTAATAAGTATAAAAGTCGTACTCGGATATAAATTTCTCATAGGCCCGGATATCAACTTTTTTATCTGTGTCAATCCACAGCTTTCCGTCAAGATCCGAGGCGATGACCGGCAGCTCATATGCTTCCAGATCTTTATTCAGCTCTTTTATATCTGCCCGTATCGTTCTCTCCTGTATATGATATTTCTCCTCTAATCCGGAAACGTCTGCATGGATACCGAGGATCAGATCCTTCAGAATCTTATTGCTTCTCCTGTTCATTTTTCTCCTCCTTGAGCTTAATTCTATTCTAAATCCATTTTATCCGACAAAAAAGTCCAATCAGTTGCAATGGAAAAACGTGAAATTGGGTTAATTTAAAACTGCCCGGCCTTCTCTCTATAACATAAAATCAGAGCAGAAATCCCAAAAATGAATTTCTGCCCTGATTTTATTAAACGATCTTAAATTGTCTCCGTGCTGTTGATGCCTGTCTCCAAAGCCCCTTTTACCAGCCGGATAAAATTAGGATAAGACGGATCTTCTACCAGACGTTCCACCAGAGACTTATCGGCAAACATTTTGGAGAAATAATCCCAAAGCTGAAATGCCTGCGGATTATTTTTTCCGATGTGCATCAGCATCACCAAGTGAACCTCATTTTTCTCTTCATCCCAAATGATAGGTTCTTTCGATACGCATACTGCCACAAACGTATCGGATGAAACCGCATACATCGGATGAGGCACTGCGATCTGCTTGCTGAAAAAGGTACTGCCAATTTCTTCCCTCTGTAAAACCTGGGAATGAAGATTTTCTACCTGGAAATAAGCAGTGGATTTTTCGCAGAGCATACTGAGCACTTCTTCCTTATTCGAAGACTTCACACTGGAAAACAGCTCCGGATGAAAAATATCTGCCACATCTTCTATATCCTTAAATCCATCAATATTAAGCTTAATATTCATATAATCATGCTGATTGGGGAATGTATCCACATACATTGCCAGCCCCTTCTCAAAAAATTCTTCTTTTTCTGTGGTCAGAAAGATATCATATTCGTCCAGCATGTCTTCCGTCACATCCATAGGATTGACGAAGTCTATAACAGAGACATACTCCGAGAACCATTTCAGCAGGGTCTGTTTCATCAAAAGCGTCATACTGTTTTTCAAAGCGGAGATCACGAGAATCCGTTTATTCCCCTGGCGGCTGTTCAATTCCAGAAGGCTGCTGTAAAAATGGACGGCCAGAAGCGCCACTTCATCTTCTGACACCCTCTTTCCATACTGCTGATGAAGCAGAAATGCAAAATAAGCCCCAATATCATAGCCAAGCGGGAAAGTCTCCCGGATATAGTTGAGCATATCATTTTTGACCTGCATATCATATTTGATTCGGATACTCAATGACATACAGTGCAGCGCCAATGTGATCCGCAGATTTATGTTGTCCGTAAAATCTACCCCAAAGTTCCGCCGGATTTCTTCAAAAGCTTCAGAAATAAAATTATCCATCTCCTGAGTAATCGTATCGGAATCTCTGTTATTTCCCTGTCCCTTCAGGTATAGAGAAAAATACCGTATCTCCTCATCCGGTACTTTTATGAAGAATCTCCGGCTGATCTTCCCGAAGACTGCTTTGGCTATCTCGTATTCATTGCCCAGCTGTTCCGAAATATCCAGTTCGCCCGGCTGTATGTAAAATCCTTCGCCCATCCGGCAGATCATGATATTTAAAAACAGGATCGCATTGTTGAAGTCCGTGTCCATAATGTGATACTTATAGTTTACAAAAATATCAGTCAGTATATTTTTAATCTTTGCAAGCTGTCTCTCATCAATATATACCATGCCCTGTTCGTTTTTGATATGGGCCAGATAGAGATCCTGTTCCGCCAGGCATCGTCTCTTATTGATCTCATATCCGTCAATCATGACTTTATTGCTGCTTTTTAATAGTTCCAGCTGGAACTTTTCAAGGACTTCCTCTACTTTCTTTAAATCATTCTGCAGTGTGGATCTCGAAATATAAAACTTGTCTTCTA
This sequence comes from Anaerostipes sp. AF04-45, assembly GCF_003461725.1. Classification (NCBI taxonomy): domain Bacteria; kingdom Bacillati; phylum Bacillota; class Clostridia; order Lachnospirales; family Lachnospiraceae; genus Anaerostipes; species Anaerostipes sp. AF04-45. The sequence continues at coordinate 67,855 of NZ_QTXQ01000007.1, read as the reverse complement.
ATTCCATAACAGATACAGCCCTGTGTCTGTTCAGAAGCAAAAGCAGTATCTTGCTGATCCGGCTTGTAGGATAATTAAGAGATACTGTTGTGTACTGCTGGTACAGAGAATTCACGAATGCGGAAAACTCATCATAGTTTTTAACTTGGATACAGCTTCCCTTGGAAGCCTTGGAAACCAATTCCGCACATGTCTCATCCGCAAGTTCCTTTCGGATCACTTTCATGTCCCCCTGAACGGTCCTGAGACTCACGTCCAGTTTCTTTGCAAAATGAGACGCAGTCAGGAACTCATCGGAGTGATTGCAGAATTCTAATAAAATTTCAATTTGTCGTTGGTTTAACATTCAAATCCCTCTTTTGTATTGCATCTATATCCGCTGGTCATATATATCATTATACCTTAACGGGATCCTATTCCGCAACTGGTGATCATCGTGGCTGTGACTGGTCAAAGAAAGATCTCTGTCAAAAATCAGGTATCCTTGTAACTATGTAATAAAGATCCGGGGAACCGGATCTTTGGGATAAAGAAAGATTGTTAATTTTAAGCAGAATATTGTTTTATTGAACTTCACTAATGCTTTTAGGACAACTCTTGTTATTGTTTATCGTAATATAGCCGACTGTTTTATCATCTATAACCTCATTTCAATACAACTCTTGTTATTGTTTATCCAACGCTTTTAAGCCATTTCTGATTTTTATTATAGCCAGTTTTCCTGATAAAATCAACGTTTCCTTTGTTTAGTACCAACCATTTTAATTTTATTCGCTTCTCAGCGAAAACTATCTCTAATCCGCCATTTCACGCCGCTTATCAGGTTTTCTGCCTGTTCCGGGGTTGGGAAACTCAGACGGCCTCTCTGTACGTTTCACATCACTTCTCATACTCTTCGAATGAACCTGCTTCCTGTGATAAGATATGACATTTTCCACATGATTTCCGTTCGGCTCTTAGAATGCCTCACTCCAATCATGTGGAAAATGGACGTAATGTCTGTTGGAGAAGGGCCTCTGTCAAAAAAAGGTGCCACTTTTCGAAAGCTATTTACCACTATTGGAGGAGCACATTTCAAAAGCGCGACGGAAATAGTAGTGAATAATTCATGACATTTTCCATACGATTTCCGTGCGGCTCTTAGAATGCCTCACTCCAATCGTGTACAAAATGGACATATTATCTGCTGAAGCAGGCTGCTTAGAAACCAAAGGTGCCACTTTTCGAAAGTTATTTACCACTATTGGAGGAGCGCATTTCAAAAGCGCGACGGAAATAGTGGTGAATAACTCATACTTACAGGGCACACCGTATTTCATACCCTTCGGGTGGACGTGCTTCGCACGATAAGGTATAATGTTGTTCAGAAATTGATTTGGAGGTATCAAAAGTGAAAAAACCAGCGTTAGTCATTCTTGCCGCCGGCATGGGCAGCCGATACGGCGGGCTGAAGCAGATGGATCCTATGGATGACCAGGGACATGCAATCATTGATTATTCTATTTATGATGCAAAACGGGCCGGCTTTGGAAAAGTCGTGTTTGTGATAAAAAAAGGGATTGAAAAAGATTTTAAGGAGACAGTGGGTTCCAGGATACCGGACGGAATGGAAGTCTGCTATGCTTTTCAGGAAGTGGACAGCCTTCCTGCCGGCTTCTCTGTCCCGGAAGGCAGGGTAAAACCATGGGGTACTGCCCATGCGGTTCTCTGTGCCAAGCCATTTATTGCGGAACCATTTGCCGTTATCAATGCCGATGATTATTACGGTATCCACGGTTATCAGGCTATGGCCCAGTTTCTTACAAAGAAATCTTCTTCCGCCAAAGCAAAATTTGCAATGGTCGGATACCATCTTGGAAATACCGTGACAGACAGCGGATATGTCTCCAGAGGAATCTGTGAGGTAGATGAAAACCATCAGTTAGTCTCTATCACAGAGCGGACACATATTGAAAAACGCGGGGATCATGCTGAGTTTACGGAAGATGACGGAAACTCATGGACATCCCTCCCGTTTGACACTCTCGTATCAATGAACTTTTTTGGCTTCCGCCCTATGATCATGGATGAATTGGAGACTGGTTTTTCAAAATTCCTCTCTGCTTCCCTAAAAGAAAACCCATTAAAATGTGAATACTTTATTCCAAGCGTGGCCAGCCAGCTGATGGAGGAAAGAAAAGCTACAATGGATGTTCTGGTCTCCAAAGACCAATGGTACGGTGTGACCTATAAGGAAGATAAACAGCATGTCATGGATGCCCTTAAGACCATGAGATCTGAAGGGCTGTATCCGGAACATTTTTAAAGAAAAATAGGACAAAATCATTCCTAAGCAACAAAAAAACTGCTGTACATTTGGATACGATGTACAGCAGTTTCTCACTTATTTTTTAATTTTGTATACTTTGACGTTGTTCTTACGTCCGAACTGTTTTACTTTTTTATGGGATTTAAAGTAAACATCAATGTGTTTTCCTTTTACTCCGCCGCCTACATCCTCGGCAACATAAGTTTTACCCTTAATTTTAACCTTGCTTCCCAGTTTGATCTTTCTCTTATCCACGGCAATCGTACGCCCCTGTTTGGCTCTTCTTCCCGTAGCAGTTTTGTTTCCATAGCCACCGCTGCATTTTCTGCATCCGCAGTATGCGGTCAGTTTATATTTTCCTAAGTACTGTACTTTTTTAGCCTTCGCTTCTGTGGATGATGAACCGGTGAACAGTGCACCCGTCACTACTGCTGCCATCATGGCAAGCAGTAAAAGTTTTTTCTTTGTTGCTATTTTTAAAAATTTCATAATGTCCTCTTTCTAAATCAAATCATTTCGGTTACTGTATAACCTATGATAGTTTTTTAAAATTTATTCTTACTTTTTAAATATTTGAAATATTTTTGTAATAACTTAGTGCTAGTTTACTTAACATTTGACGATTTGTCAACCGTTGTATGAAAAAAAGAACACGTTTAAACCAAGTTTTCCCAAATTAATATTACAAATTCATTACAAAAAAAGAGACGAATCCATCGGATTCATCTCTTTTTTCATAAATATTTTTCTATATTTCATTGTAATCTGATAATATCAAAAAATTCGACATTATATGCGAAACAATATTTAAAGGGTTTCGATCACTCCGTCTAAATAAAGTTCCTCTACATCTTCAATCAAACCTTCATCACATGCCTTTGTAAGTTTCGGATCAATCGGAAGTTTTCCTAATACTGGGATCTGATACTTTTCGGCAATTCCGTCGATATGACTCTCTCCAAAAATAGAAATCTCTTTTCCGCAGTCAGGACATTTGATGTAACTCATATTTTCCACGATTCCGAGGATTGGAATGTTCATCATCTTAGCCATATTGACCGCTTTTTCAACAATCATTCCAACCAAATCCTGAGGGGTAGCTACCACAACAATCCCATCCAGAGGCACGGACTGGAATACTGTCAGAGGCACTTCCCCTGTTCCCGGCGGCATATCCACAAACATCACGTCGATGTCACGCCATAATGTCCTGCCCCAAAACTGCTTGACCACATCGGCCACTACCGGACCTCTCCAGATCACCGGCTGAGTCTCCTCTTCCAGCATCAGGTTGACTGACACCACCTCGATACCCAAGTTTGTGAGCGCAGGCAGAATAATCCCTTCCTGATTGCCCAAAAGTCTTTCATGCAGACCAAAGGCCTGGGGAATCGACGGTCCTGTCACGTCTCCATCCAGAATACCTGTGTGCAGGCCTTTTCTGTTTGCCGCCACCGCAAGCAGGGCTGTGGTCAAAGATTTCCCCACACCTCCCTTGCCGCTCACTACTCCGATCACCTTTTTTACACTGCTGTCTTTATATAATGGTTCCATAAAATCTGTCTGTGACTGCGTTCTGTCAGAACAGCTTTCCCCGCAGCTGCTGCAGTCGTGAGTACACTCACTCATCTCTATACCTCCATTGCCTTAAATAAATTCTTTATATTTTGTTCAATATCTCCGTTGAATACGGCAGATCCGGCTACGAATACATTCGCACCGCAGTCTTTGATATGAGCAATATTATCAGCTGTTACTCCTCCGTCCACCTGAATGTCCACATCGAGTCCTCTGTCTGTAATCATTTTTCTCAGATCCCTGATCTTCTGATCCATTGCTTCTATATAAGACTGTCCTCCGAAACCTGGATTCACCGACATGATGAGTACCATATCAAGATCATCCAGCACATAGTCAAGGACACTCAGCGAAGTTGCAGGATTCAGTGAAACTCCCACTTTGCAGCCTTTCTGCTTGATCTGCTGGATCACACGTCCGAGATGGGTGCACGCCTCTGCATGTACTGTAATATAGTCTGCCCCGCATGCCGCAAATTCATCAATGAATCTGCCCGGCTCCTCTACCATCAGATGGACATCGAATACTTTGTCCGTTGCACTGCGGATGCTTTTGATGACCGGCATTCCAAATGAAATATTCGGAACAAAGTCTCCGTCCATCACATCAATATGAACCCACTGTGCCCCAGCAGCGTCCGCTTTTTTGATATCGTCACCAAGTGTCTTGAAATCTGCCGATAAAATCGACGGCGATAAAATGTATTCCATGCTACCTTCTCCTTTTTTCCTCTAATACACTAACAGTTGTATTATATCATAACTGAAACAAAAAAAGGGAAGAAAAGCTCTTCCCCTTAACACTAAACTTCCTCTGCAATTTCCCTCATAGCTTTGGCCATGTTCCACAGGTGATCACCGATACGTTCAAAATCTACCAGCATTTCGGAATAAATGATACATGCCTCATCATTACATTCTCCCCGTTTCATCCTCATTAGATGACTGTTGTAAAATTCTTGGGTTTTCGTATCCACAAAGCGCTCCATCTCATGGAGATCCTCAAGCCATTTCTTTGTGTCCTCGATCTCTCTCTGAAAATAGCGGAACATGTTGTGGCAGATCTGCTTCATCTCTTTTAACTCTGCTCTTGCCTGACGTGAGAATTTAATCTCTTTTTCTTCGATAATCTTTGTATAGTCACAAATATTTACTGCATGATCCCCGATGCGCTCTATATTTCCTGTCATCTTAAAATACAAACTGATGAGCTCGGAAGTTTTCTCGTTCGTCTCAGATACCATCATCTTTGAAATAATCCCTGAGATCTCTTTATTGAGGTAATCAATATATTCTTCCCTCTCCTCCACTTCCTTCAATTTATGGCTGTTCCCAACCAGAAAAGACTGGAAGCTTTCATCCACATTTTCCTTCGCCATCTCAAGCATCCTGCGGATTTCCTTTCCCACTTCCTCCATGTGGATGGCAGCGCCTCCAATTCTGGGGTCCAGCCCTGCATCCCAGCTTCTTAAATACTTCAAATGCTTCTGCTTTTGTTTTTCTGCCTCCTTTTCCGGCAGAATCTTTACTGCGAGAGATGCCAGCTGATTTCCAAATGGGATCAGAAGAAAGCTTGTGGCAAGATTAAACAGGGTATGCATATTGGCAATTTGTCTCGGAGCATTTCCAGGCGTCCATGCTGCCACGAAATCACTCAGCGGCAGGGTCAGACACACTGTTGTGAAAATGATTGTACCAATAATGTTAAACAGCAGATGAATCACTGTGGTCCGTTTTGCGCTTCTCCCTGTTCCGATAGCCGCAAGAATCGCAGTAATGCATGTTCCTATATTCTGTCCGAATAATACAAACACTGCACTGTTAAACCCGATCAGCCCGCTGGCTGCCAGGGCCTGAAGAATACCTACGGATGCAGAAGATGACTGGATTAATGCCGTAAATCCCGCTCCTGCAAGAATACCGACGATCGGATTCGAGAATTTCGTCATAAGATTAATAAATGCAGGTGCATCTCTAAGCGGCATCATCGCTGTACTCATCATATCCATACCGATAAACAGGACGCCCAGCCCGGCAATGATTTGTCCTATGTACTGAATCTTGGGTTTTTTCAGAAACAATACCATTGCTACCCCGGCAAATGCGAAGATCGGTGCCATAGCTCCTACATCAAGTGCGATCAGCTGTCCGGTAATGGTTGTCCCGATATTGGCTCCCATGATGATCCATACTGCCTGATTGAGCGTCATCAGTCCGGAGTTTACAAATCCCACGACCATGACCGTTGTAGCCGAAGATGATTGAATGACAGCCGTGATGCCCGCACCTACAGCTACTCCCAAAAATCGGTTGGATGTCAATTTTTCTAAAATGCGTTTCATACGGTTGCCCGCAGCCGCCTCAAGCCCGGCACCCATCATCTGCATTCCGTACAGGAACAGGGCAAGTCCCCCCAGCAGGCCCATTACAATCGTTGTATTCATATTTTATTCTCCTTTGTCTCACATTCAATTTAATAAAATTTAACAGCAATTTTATTTTACATGATTTTCGTGGAGAATTATGTTAAATCCTTGTAAAATCAAGGTTAAACTTCAGAACAAAAGTGTGTTTCGCACACCTCGCGAACCAATTCTATGGAATAAAAAAAACGGTGCACTGAATTCGTCCAGTGCACCGTTTTCTATTTTAAATCTTATGCTTCTTATTTATCTGCCATTTCTTTTAAGCGAGCATATTTTTCTTTTGCATTCTCTTCAGCCTGTTTGAACAATTCTTTTGCTCTCTCAGGGTTTTGACGAGCCAATGCGTTGTAGCGAACTTCTCCCATGATGAAGTCGTTGTACTCTGTTGTAGGCTCTTTAGAATCTAAGGAGAATGGATTCTTTCCTTCTTCAGCTAATTCAGGGTTGAAACGGAATAAGTTCCAGTATCCTGATGTAACTGCTTTCTTCTCTTCAGACTGAGCAATGCTCATTCCGCCCTTGATACCATGGTTGATACATGGAGCGTAAGCGATGATCAGTGAAGGTCCCGGATAAGCTTCTGCTTCTGCGATTGCTTTGACTGTCTGATTATAGTCAGCACCCATAGAAATCTGAGCAACATATACATATCCGTAGCTCATTGCGATTGCTGCAAGGTCTTTCTTCTTCACAGCCTTACCAGCTGCTGCAAACTGAGCGATTGCTCCTGCCGGTGTGGATTTAGATGCCTGACCGCCGGTGTTAGAGTAAACTTCTGTGTCAAATACAAAGATGTTTACATCTTCACCGCTTGCAAGAACATGGTCAACACCACCGAATCCGATGTCGTAAGCCCATCCGTCACCGCCGAAGATCCACTGAGATTTCTTAGATAAGTAATCTTTCATCTTAAGGATCTCTTTGCCTTCATCACATCCGCATGCCTCTAACGCTGCAACTAATTTCTTGGTAGCTGCTCCGTTTTTCTTACCGTCTGTGTAAGTGTCTAAGTATTCAGCTGCTGCTGCTTTCACGTCTGCATTATCTGCAGTTTCAGCTAATGCTGCAACCTTTTCTTTTGTCTGCTCTCTTAAAGTAGTCTGACCCGTGAACATACCTAAACCGAACTCAGCATTGTCTTCAAACAGAGAGTTTGACCAAGCTGGTCCCTGTCCTTCTCTGTTTACTGTGTAAGGTGTTGCCGGTGAAGAACCGCCCCAGATAGAAGAACATCCTGTTGCGTTGGCAATGTACATTCTTTCACCGAATAACTGAGTGATCAGTTTTGCGTATGGTGTCTCACCACATCCCGCACAAGCTCCGGAGAACTCAAGGAGAGGTTTCTTGAACTGGCTTCCCTTAACAGATTCCGGTTTGAACTTGTCAAAGATATCTTCTTTGATCGGTAAAGACTGTCCGTAATTGTAAACTTCCTGCTGATCTCTCATGCTGTCTAAGGATACCATCGTAAGGGCTTTTTCGCCTTTCTTTCCTGGGCAGACATTTGCACAGGAACCACATCCTGTACAGTCAAGAACAGTGGTTGTCATAACAAATTTATAATCCGGCATTCCGGTCATCGGAAGAGATTTTGTAGCTTCCGGTGCTGCTGCCAGTTCTTCTTCTGTCATCGCTACCGGACGGATGACTGCATGAGGACATACATAAGCACAGAAGTTACACTGGATACAGTTGTCCGGATTCCATGTAGGAACGTCTACTGCAACTCCACGTTTTTCGTATGCTGCAGATCCCTGAGGCATATGTCCGTCAGCGTAAGGAACTAAGTCGCTTACCTTTAAGGAGTTACCGATCTGGCCGTTGACAGCATTCTGGATATTGTTAACGTAATCAACAAGATCTTTTCTGTCCCCGGATACTGGGTGCAGTAAGCTTTCTTCACCGCAGTCAGCCCATTCAGCTGGAACTGGTACTTCTACAACGCTCTTAGCGCCAGCTTCGATCGCATCATGGTTCATCTTAACAATATGGTCACCCTTCTTGCTGTATGAAGCGGTAGCTGCGTCCTTCATGTACTGGATTGCGTCTGCTTCCGGAATGATTCCTGATAACTTGAAGAATGCAGACTGAAGAACTGTATTGATACGTCCGCCGAGTCCGATTTCTTTACCGATCTTGATACCATCAATCACATAGAATTTGATGTTATGTTTTGCCATGTAGGCTTTTACCTGTCCCGGAAGGTGATCTCCGATCTCTTCTACCGGCCAGCTGCAGTTAAGCAGGAATGTACCGCCGTCTTTTAAGTCCTGAACCATGTTGTATTTTGTCATGTACGGAGCACAGTGACAAGCTACAAAGTCAGCTTTGTTGATCAGGTATGTTGCTTTGATTGGGTCATCACCGAAACGTAAGTGGGAAATTGTAACACCGCCTGATTTCTTAGAATCATAATCAAAGTATGCCTGAGCATATTTATCTGTATGATCACCGATGATCTTGATAGAGTTCTTGTTGGCACCAACAGTACCGTCTGCTCCAAGTCCCCAGAACTTACAGCTTACTGTACTTTCCGGTGTAGAAGAAACAGCTTCTCCTCTTTCAAGAGATAAGTTTGTCACATCATCATTGATCGCAACTGTGAATTCTTTCTTGTCTTTGTTGTTGAATACAGAGATGATATCAGCAGGAGTTGTATCTTTGGAACCTAATCCGTAACGTCCTCCGTTGATTGTCACCTGTTCGAACTTTGTTCCTCTTAATGCAGAAACAACATCTAAGTATAATGGCTCTCCAAGAGATCCCGGTTCTTTTGTTCTGTCTAAAACGTTGATTGTCTTAACAGTTTCCGGAATCACTTCCACTAATTTTTCAGCTACGAACGGTCTGTAAAGTCTTACTTTAACGACACCGACTTTTTCGCCTTTTGCTGTTAAGTAATCGATGGTCTCATCGATGGTCTCACATACAGATCCCATAGCGATGATCACAGATTCAGCGTCAGCAGCTCCGTAGTAGTTGAATAATTTGTAATCTGTACCGATCTTAGCATTTACCTGGTTCATGTAATCTTCAACGATCGCCGGGAATGCATCGTAGTATTTGTTGCATGCTTCTCTTGCCTGGAAGAAAATGTCTGGGTTCTGAGCAGATCCACGAAGAACCGGATGTTCTGGATTCAATGCGTTTGCTCTGAATTTTTCAAGTGCTTCGTAATCTACCATATCTGCAAGATCTTCGTTGTCCCACATTTCAATCTTCTGGATCTCATGTGATGTTCTGAATCCATCGAAGAAATGTAATACAGGAACACTTCCCTTGATTGTAGATAAATGAGCAACAGCGCCTAAGTCCATGACTTCCTGAACGCTGGAGCTGCAAAGCATTGCAAAACCTGTCTGGCGACAAGCGTAAACGTCAGAGTGATCACCAAAGATATTCAGTGCATGAGATGCGATTGCACGTGCAGATACATCAAATACACAAGGCATTAATTCACCTGCGATCTTGTACATATTCGGGATCATAAGCAGTAATCCCTGAGATGCAGTGTAAGTCGTTGTCAGTGCACCTGCTGCAAGAGAACCGTGTACTGTTCCTGCTGCTCCGGCTTCAGACTGCATTTCAACTAATTTTACAGGATGTCCAAAAATGTTTTTCTTTCCCTGAGTTGCCCACTGGTCTGTTGATTCTGCCATTGGTGAGGATGGTGTGATCGGATAGATTGCAGCTGTCTCAGTAAACGCATATGATACGTGTGCTGCGGCTGTGTTACCATCCATGGTTTTCATTTTTCTTGCCATGTTTCTTCCTCCTAAAAATCTTGTGTAAATATTAACAATCTACACTTAAGTTTTTCCCTTCTCCTTACAGAGGAGACAGGATGTTATCACAACAACGGGACCGTTGTTTAGAACAAAATAAAACTGTATACAATCATGCATACAGCCTTATTTTACATCATTATAACGGGTTTTTAAAGGATTTTAACTAAATTTCTTCGTATTTTTTTTAGTACTTTATGAATCTTTTTTTCTAGAAAAAATCTTGTCCAAAAAATAACAGTGTCTTTTGTCTATTTTGCCTGATTTTTTAGAGATTCTTCGTGCTGACTGAAGGTTTCTGAGAAAATATGAGTTCCCTTTCCGGTCTTATCTGTATGGTAATAGAGATAAGAATGTTTTTGTGGAGAAACTGCCGCCTTCAAAGCATTGATCCCCGGATTGCAGATCGGTCCCGCCGGGAGCCCCTGATTTTTGTACGTATTATATGGTGAATCCACTTCCAGGTCTTTATACAGCGTTCTTTTCTTATTATATTTCCCTTTTGTAAGAGGATAGAGCACGGTTGCATCGATCTGGAGCTTCATTTTTTTGTCCAGGCGATTGTAGATCACACCGGAAATCTTGGCATACTCAGCATCCACCTTAGCTTCTCTCTCAACGACAGACGCAAGAGTCACGATTTCATACGGGGTGAGACCGGTCTTGTTTTCTTTGGATATCTGCTCCCATTTGGTATTAAAATTGTTAAGCATCATAGCCACGATCTTTTTGGCATCGGTATGCTTGTATACCTCATAAGTATCGGGAAATAAAAATCCCTGCAGTTTATAGTTTACCTGTGCCTTTTTTGGCACCGATTCCAGCCATTCATAAGAATAACCGTCGAGATCACCGGCCGCCTTCAAAAAATCTTCAGCCTTACAGATATCTTTCTGTTCAAATTTCTTCGCCGCAAGTTCTGCCGTATAGCCCTCCGGTATCGTGATCCTGACCGTCCGCTCTTCCTGTTTTTTTCTCGCGGCCAGTTCCCGCTCTTCTTGTTTCACTTTGAACATCCAGCAGGCCGCACCCAGTGCAGCAATGACCAGAACCAGCAGCAAAGTCCATAGTTTTTTTGATTTCTTTTTCTTTTCGTAAAAACTTAACCCCATAAATTCCTCCATAATTCGACACTGATTATCTCTCATTATACTGATATTGTTCTGAAATACCACCCTTTTTATTAGATTTTTTTAATATTTTTAATACATTTGTAACTTCATTGACATTCTTTTGGTTTCCTATATAATCAGTTATATAGGAAGATATAGAAAGGAATAGGAATTATGGCAAACCCAATCGTAACAATTACAATGGAAAACGGAGATACGATCAAGGCAGAATTGTATCCGGATATCGCTCCGATCACAGTAGAAAACTTTGTGAAGCTGGTGAAGGAAGGTTTTTATGACGGGCTCACATTCCACCGCATTATTTCCGGATTTATGATCCAGGGAGGATGTCCGAACGGAAACGGAACCGGAGGACCAGGACACACCATCAAAGGTGAGTTCAGCATGAACGGAGTAAAGAATGACTTAAAACACACGCCGGGCGTGTTATCCATGGCAAGATCAATGGCTCCGGATTCTGCCGGTTCTCAGTTCTTCATCATGCACAAAACATCTCCGCATCTGGACGGACAATATGCCGCATTCGGACAGGTTATCGAGGGCATGGATGTCGTCAATAAACTCGCTGAGGTGGCAACGGACTACTCTGACGCGCCGTTGGAAAAACAGGTTATGAAATCTGTGACCGTAGAAGAATAAAATATTAAAAGACTTACTTGAAATGCTTAGGACACCGTGCGGTTCTAAGCATTTCTTTTGGCACAGTAAAGATAATACATCAGACAGGGAGGAACACTTTTGGAACATAAATATTTATTTTTCGATGTGGATGAGACTTTATACAGCAATAAGGCCGGCCAGATCCCGCCGAGTGCAGCCAAGGCATTAAAGCAGGCCCAGACGAACGGCCATAAAATCTTCTTGAATACTGGAAGGCCTTATGCATATATAGGGAATGACTTCTTTTCCCTGGATTTCGACGGCTACCTCTGCGGCAACGGCACCGATCTGCGCTACAGGGGAGATATCCTATACCACCGTGAGCTTCCGAAAGATATCCAATCCCGGATCATAGAGTTATGCCGCATCCACAACATCCGTGCCTGTCTTGAAGGAAGCCGCTGTTCCTATTACACTGACGATGATACCTCGTTCCATCCCTATTACGCTTCTATGATCCAGGTATGCAGAAGTTCTGACGGCATGGTGATCGAATTTAACTGGGACAATGTAAAATCTTTTGATAAACTGGTGTGCTTTTCCAGCCCGGATACGCCTCAGAATATGGCCGCCTTTATTGAAGATGTTCACTCCCTGGATTTTCCGTTCAAGTGCATCAAAAATGGTGAAGATTTTTATGAAGTTATCCCGGAAGGCACATCTAAAGGAACTGCCATTACTTTTATTGCGGAACACTTTAACATCCCGATCGATGACTGCTATGCGTTCGGAGATGCCCCTAACGATCTGCCCATGTTTGAAGCCGCAGGACACGGCATCGCTCTCGGGAATGCATATGACTGTGTAAAAGATGCAGCAGAGTATGTAACAACCGACATTGACGCACATGGAATTTGGAATGGGCTGGACCATTATGGTTTTTTGTAAACGGAGAATTTTGAATAGAGAATCTTCAGCGAAATCTCTTACAAAAATACCCAAAAACAGCATAGTATAAGTAAAGAAAGGAGCATATCGCCCACTGAGGTGGTTAGCCTCCGGTTTGTGCATAAGCCTACCCAGACCGCCAAGTTCAAGGTAGGCTTATTTATTTACGCTTGTTTTTCCTATCTATGCAGGCAAGCAGTGTTACAATAAAAAGGCTGTTGTTCAAAACAGCCTTTTTAAATATCTTCTTATTTCACCCTTGCCGTCAGTTCCCCGTTTTGTTCATCAATCAGGATCTTATCTTCCATATTGACCCCATCACCTAAGATCAGCCTTGCAGCCAATGTTTCCACGCTCTTCTGCAGATACCTCTTTAACGGTCTGGCACCATACATCGGGTCATATCCGTTGTCCGCCACAAAGATTTTCGCTGCCGGTGTGAGCTCTACGGCAAGCTCTTTGTCACTGAGACGTTTATTCAGATCTGCAACTAACAGGTCAATAATGTTCGTAATGTTTTCCTTCGTCAGCGGTTTAAACAGGATCATCTCATCCAGACGGTTTAAGAATTCCGGCCTGAAATGGTTCTTTAAGTCTGCCATCACCATGTCTTCCGCCTCTTTTGTAATATTACCGGATTGGTCGATGCCTTCCAGCAGATAGGTGGAACCAAGGTTGGATGTCATGATAAGGATCGTATTTTTAAAGTCCACGGTCCTTCCCTTGGAATCTGTGATCCTTCCGTCATCCAGCACTTGGAGAAGGATATTGAACACATCCGGATGAGCTTTCTCCACCTCATCAAACAGTACAACAGAGTAAGGTTTTCTTCTGACTGCTTCCGTCAGCTGTCCTCCCTCCTCATATCCTACATATCCCGGAGGCGCTCCGATCAGACGGGCTACGGAGTGTTTCTCCATATATTCGCTCATATCGATACGGACAATATTCTGTTCGTTGTCGAATAGGCTCTCTGCTAGTGCCTTGGCAAGCTCCGTCTTTCCTACACCCGTCGGCCCAAGGAACAAGAAAGAACCAATCGGCTTGCTCGGGTCTTTGATCCCCGCCTTGGAACGGATGATAGAGTCCGTCACAAGCTGCACTGCATTGTCCTGCCCCACAACTCTCTTGTGAAGGATCTCATCCAGATGGAGTGTCTTATTTCTCTCACTCTCTGTAAGCTTTGCCACAGGAATTCCCGTCCAGCGGGAAATGATCTTGGCGATCTCTTCGTCTGTGACGCTTTCCCTGACCATAGAGCGGTCCTCTTTCCGTACTTTCTCTTCTTCCTCTTCCAGCTGTTTTTTCAGCTCAGGGAGGCGCCCGTACTGGAGTTCCGCAGCCTTATTTAAATCATAATTTCTCTGTGCGATCTGTATTTCGTTGTTTACAGATTCAATCTCTTCTCTCAGTTTGGAAACCCTCTCCACGGAAGACTTTTCATTCTCCCATGTGGCCTTCTTGGCATTGAAATCTTCCCTCATCTCTGCCAATTCTCTCTGAAGTTCCAGGAGGCGTTCTCTGCTCAGATTATCGTCTTCCTTCTTCAGTGCCGCTTCCTCAATTTCCAGCTGCATGATCTTCCTCTGAACCTCATCCAGTTCTGAAGGAAGGGAATTCATCTCTGTCTTAATCATGGCACATGCCTCATCCACCAGGTCAATGGCTTTATCCGGAAGAAAACGGTCCGTGATATAGCGGTTTGACAGGGTCGCAGCAGCCACCAAAGATCCATCTGTGATTTTTACTCCGTGGAAAACCTCGTAGCGCTCTTTGATACCTCTCAAGATAGAAATCGTATCTTCCACGGTAGGCTCATCCACCATGACCGGCTGGAACCTTCTCTCCAGAGCCGCATCTTTTTCAATATACTGACGGTACTCATCCAGAGTCGTCGCTCCGATACAGTGAAGCTCTCCTCTGGCCAGCATCGGCTTCAGCATATTGCCTGCATCCATGGAGCCCTCTGTTTTTCCCGCTCCCACGATCGTGTGCAGCTCATCAATGAACAGGATAATCTGTCCCTCGCTCTTTTTCACTTCTTCGAGAACCGCTTTCAGTCGTTCTTCAAATTCTCCTCTGTATTTGGCGCCTGCCACAAGAGATCCCATATCCAGTGAGAAAATCGTCTTGTCCTTTAACTGTTCCGGCACATCCCCCCGGACGATCCTCTGGGCAAGTCCCTCTACAACCGCAGTTTTACCAACACCGGGCTCTCCGATGAGCACTGGATTATTCTTGCTTTTCCTTGAAAGAATACGGACAACATTCCGGATCTCGCTGTCTCTTCCGATCACAGGGTCCAGTTTCTGCTCTCTGGCACGCTTCACCAGATCGTATCCGTATTTCTCCAGCGTATCATAGGTTGCCTCGGGATTGTCCGTGGTTACCTTCTTATCTCCCCTTACTTCGGACAAAACCTCCAGGAAACGGTCTCTGGTGATTCCATAACCTCTGAACAGTTCTTTCACTGCATTGTTCGGCTTTTTGATCATAGCAAGAAACAGATGCTCCACAGAGACATACTCGTCTCCCATGGCCTTCATCTCATCTTCCCCTGCCAGCAATACCTGATTCAGCGCCTGGCTCATGTAGACCTGTCCGCCGGAAACCTTCGGTTTCTTCTGGAGCAGCTGCTGTGCCTGGCTTAAAAAAGAATCTTTATTTACATTCATCTTCTCCAAAAGGCTAAGAATCAAACTATCTTCTATGGTCAGCAGACTATATAATAAATGTTCCTGGTCAATTTCCTGGTTTTGGCAGTCATAAGCAATCTTTTCACACTGATTTACTGCTTCGACTGACTTTTGAGTAAACTTATTAATATTCATCTTCACTCCTCCAATCTTATTTGTTCTATATCTAGTATAACATATAGCATATAAAAAGCAAGTATTATTTTTAATTTCTTGACATTCTTCCATGTATCTGCTATTTTAAATACATACTATTAGTATGTATGCAAGAAAGGATGATTTTCCATGGCAAGAAATAAATATCCCGAGATTACAGAGCAGAGGATCTTGGATGCATCGCTGAAATTATTTCTGGAAAAAGGTTACGAACACACAACGATTCAGGATATCATCGACGAACTGGGTGATTTGACGAAGGGCGCCATATATCACCACTTTAAATCCAAGAGTGATATCATAGAAGCCGTTATGAACCAATTGTACAGCGGGCAGGAAAAGGACTATGAGGATATTTTGAACGGACCGGGGACAGGACTTGAAAAATTAAGAAAACTTCTCATCGTATCAATTAAAAGTCCTGGTAATCAAATGATGATTAATGCCGCTCCTCATATTATGAAAAATCCACGATTCCTGACCAAGCAGCTGTTTGAAAGCCTGGACAATACAGTACCCCACCTGATACTGCCGCTGATAGAGCAGGGGATTCAGGATGGTTCTGTAAAAACTAAATATCCAAAAGAACTGTCAGAAGCACTTCTCATTTTGTGCAACTTCTGGATGAACCCATTTATTATCCAAAATACTGCGGAAGAACTCATCCGCAAAACCCAGTTTATGAAAGATCTGCTTGACCGGCTCGGAATGCCTCTGCTGGATGACGAAGCACTCCTTGTTCTTGAATCTTACCGAAAACAGCTGGAAGAAAAAAGCTGACTCATTCATCCTCAGACTGGACTCATACAGTCCGGTCTTGGAGATTGGTGAGAACTACAAATTTTTTTATCAATTTTACATACCAACCGAATGTATGAAAGGAGTTTTTATGAAAGATAAACTATTTACCAGAGATTTTTCTCTGGTAGTGATCGGACAGATCATTTCTCTGTTCGGCAATTCCATCCTGAGGTTTGCACTTCCTCTGTATCTGTTAAATGAAACAGGGTCCGCATCCCTGTTCGGCATTGTCACCGCCTGTTCCTTTATTCCTATGATCCTGCTCTCACCCGCAGGAGGCATAGTTGCGGACCGGGTCAACAAAAGAAATATCATGGTCATTCTTGACTATGCAACCAGCGCTCTGATCCTGTTGTTTACCGCCGCTCTCGGCCATGTATCCCTGGTGATGCTTTTGGTCATAACCCTTATGATCCTTTATGGCATACAGGGTGCATACCAGCCGGCAGTCCAGGCAAGCCTTCCGGCTCTGCTGACTCCGGACCGTCTGCTTTCCGGAAATGCAGTCATCAATCAGGTCAATGCTCTGGCCAATCTAATCGGTCCGGTGGCCGGCGGAGCCTTATACGGCTTCTACGGAATCCGCCCGATATTATATGTGAGCATCATCTGCTTTATATTTTCTGCCACAATGGAACTGTTTATCCATATCCCATTTAAAAAGCCAAAAAAGGGAACCAGTGTATTTGCAGTAGTAAAACAGGATCTTTCAGAAAGTTTCTGGTTTATCCGTACAGAACAGCCTGTTATAGGGAAAGGAATCCTGATTGTCTGCGCATTTAACTTATTTTTAAGCGCCCTGCTCATCGTAGGCCTGCCTGTGATCATCACACAGTTTCTCCATATGTCCAGCCAGCTTTATGGGTATGCCCAGGGAGCCTTAGCCCTCGGGGGCCTTTTGGGCGGCATCCTCACCGGAGTCTTTGCAAAACGGCTGAATATCCAAGGTGTCCATGTTCTGCTCTTACTCAGCGGAGCGTCTCTCCTTCCAATCGGACTCGTGCTGAATCTGGATGTTCCTCCGATGGCAGCCTACATTGTAATCACCCTGTGCAGTTTCTTTATGATGGCCTGCTCCACGATGTTTACCGTGCAGATGCTCTCATTCGTGCAGGCTCTTACACCGCATCATCTGATCGGCAAAGTCATCTCCTGTATCATGGCACTGTCCATGTGTTCCCAGCCTCTTGGCCAGGCCGTATACGGAGTTCTGTTTGATGTTTTGAAGAGCCAGTCTTATTTTGCGGTCTACGGTGCCTGCCTGATCTGCTGTCTGATTTCCTGGGAATCCAGAAAAATATTCCGTACTATTCCGCTGGCAGAACCGGCTGCTGAATAAAAACTTCATAAACTAGTAAGAGGAAGCAGTAAAAATAGTCTGCTCCCTCTTCCTTATCCGGTGGTTTGTTTACAGAATCACCGGAATTTTCTCATCAATTTCCATTGTGTCCTTTGTTACAAGGCAGTCCAGTGCAAGTATATGCACTCCAGAGTCTGCTGCTTTCCTCAGAGTATCTCCAAAGGCCCTGTGGGTACGGTCATTGGGCCTGAAGCAGTGCACGCCTTTCATCTGAATGACGAAGATAATATATGCATCATAACCTTCTTCCACACAGTGTATGAGTTCCTCTATATGCTTGATTCCGCGTTCGGTAGGCGCATCAGGAAACCATGCTGTTCCATCCTCCTCCAAGGTCACTCCTTTTACTTCCACGAAGGCCTCTCTGGTTCCCGCCATAAGTTCTCCTCCTCTGACAAAGAAATCAAATCTGGAATTTCCATACTTTTTTTCCGCCCTGATCTCTTCTATATAAGGAAAAATCCCTCCCCTTTTCAGCCATTCTCCCACAGCTTTATTGGGCGCCTGGGAATCCATGTTGATCATCAGATTTCCTTTGCTCACACCAATCAGAGAATACTTTGTCTTTCTCTTAGGATCGTTATGCTGCTGCAGGTAAACCCTGGCTCCGGGAATCAGCAGTTCCCTGCATCTTCCTGTATTCTTAACATGTGCCTCTTCTTCCTGTCCTCCGACGAGTACAATGGCTATAAACCGATTGGGGCGCTTTAAAAATGTACCTGAAATGATATGATCATAATGCATGTTCCTGTCTCCTTTTCCGCCCCTAATGATAACTTCGGAAGTTTCTGATGTCAATGAAAAAGTTTTTTCAAACAGCAAAAAAGGAAGTCTCAAAACCATAGTTTGCACTTACAGTTTTGAGACTTCCTTTATGACTCCTACGATGATTACATTCTGCTGATCACAGATTCTATGTACTTGTAAGAGCGCGGGCAATTTTTCTTTAAGGAAGACTTGTTCATAGAGTATTCTTTAAAGCATTCTGCAAAAAACTCCTTGTTGGAGGAAACAGCATACTTTTTATTGTCTCCTTTGAACTTATTCTTCTCTGCTTTGTAGATAGCCTGGAACTCTTTGGTTGAATCAGCTCTTCCCTGCCTGTATGCCACGAAATGTCCCACTTCATGGACAAGCACGCGGTCTACGTTGGCTTTCAGGTAAATTCTCTTTCTGGATGGGCTGAACACTCCGTCTGCTCCCTTTAAGACGGAGGAACGCGGATTCGTTTCAATCGTCATTCCGGTCTTCTTAAATGAATTGATTACCCTTGTATCAATGATCCCCTTCAATTGGTTAATGTCAGCACTTCCTGATCTGGCCAGATTTGTCGTCTTTGTTGTAGTCTTCGTCGTAATCGTAGTCTTGACTGTCTTGCGCTTTGCCTTCATAGTCGTTTTAACTACTGTATTCTGTCGAATGACTTTCTCAACTTTTTTTGAAACACTCTTTGTCAGTTTCTTTGTAGTTTTCACTTTCTTTTTTGTGGTTGTCTTTTTTCTGCGGACTTTTTTCTTTAACTTATATTTTTTTGTTTTGACTTTTCTGGTTGTGCTGACCTTTACTGAAACCTTGCTTGATGCTTCGACACTTTTCGAAGCCGGGACCCCCATCCCAACGCCTGCGGCAATCACAATGACCGCTAATGCCACAGCTATCAACTTAGTAACTGCTTTTTTCATAACTGATGCGCCTCCTCTTATCCCAAGGCACAAATCCGGCGGATGACCGGTGAAAAAGCAGTTCCCTAATCTGTTTTTCAAATCACATGATCCCCATCATACGGCAACCGGCTGTCATAATCTGTAATCAGATCTTAGACCCTTGGCTTTGTGCCACTGCCTTTTGACAGTTTTACTGAATATGTAATTGTTTCATTCATCGCTGTGGATATGAATACCATGTGATGAATACAATCATCCAGCTTTTGAAATACAGAGCGCTTCTTTAAAAAGAAAAACCGTCCGTGAAGTTTCCTTCACAAACGGTTGCGCTTACAGCTTCAAATATAAGTCAGATACCTATATTCATACACATTAAATAAATAATGTGGCAACCGGCTGTCATAGTCTTATGTAAGACTTTAGACCCTTGGCTTTGTGTCACTGCCTTTCGGCAGCTTTACCGATGAAAATTTATCCGAGACAAACCACTTTTGTCTACGCTTTAATTATAGTCTGCTAATCTCTCTTATGTCAAGGAATAATATCACCTTTTTTCTTTCCAGCATAATCTATACTATAATCCCCAAGAAAGGAGATATGAGAATGACCACTGCCCTTTCCTTAGAGCAGGTTTCCTACTCTTACCATACTATGAAGCAAGAAACTACGGCTCTTTCCTCAATCACTTTTGATGTATTAAGCGGTGAATTCGTCGCGGTAGTAGGCCCAAGCGGATGCGGAAAATCGACCATGCTGCATTTAATTGCAAAACTGCTCCCTCTGTCTGGCGGCACCATCAAAATCAACGGCGTACCAATCGAGGAATCCACCGACCATATCGGATATATGCTCCAGAAGGATCAGCTTCTTCCCTGGCGCACTATTTATGAAAATGTTACCCTGGGACTCAAGATACAAAACATCAAAGATCCGGAGGCATTTGATAAGGTTGACCGTCTGCTGGAACTTTACGGACTCAAAGACTTTAAAAACTCTTATCCGAGCCAGCTTTCCGGAGGTATGCGCCAGAGGGCTGCTCTGATTCGTACACTCGCCCTGTCCCCGGATATCCTTCTTCTGGATGAACCATTTTCTGCATTGGACTACCAGACAAGACTCCGGGTATCCGATGATATAGGCACCATCATAAAAGAGAAGAAAAAAACTGCTCTCCTCGTCACCCATGATCTTTCTGAGGCGATCAGTATGGCCGACCGTGTCATCGTGCTGTCCAAACGTCCGGGAACTGTCAAGACCATTGTTCCTATTCACCTTACATGTGAGAAAAAAACACCGCAGGCTGCAAGAAATGCAGTAGAATTTAAAGATTATTTTAATCAATTATGGAGGGAAATCAATGACTGATCCAATTTCTAAAGAACAGTCCGAGTATTTAAACCAAATACAACGGAAAAAATATTGGATCCGGGTTGCCCAGGTCCTTCTGCTTCTCCTTCTTTTATTTGCCTGGGAAACAGCGGTTTCAAAAAATATACTGAACGGATTTATTTTCAGCAGTCCAAGCAGGATCATCCGGTGTTTTTACGGCATGGTAACAGACCATTCCATCTTTCTTCATATTGGGGTTACTCTGGCTGAAACGCTCGTAAGCTTTGCGCTGATCACTTTATTTTCAGTGCTGATCGCGACTATCTTATGGTGGTTCCCCACGGCTGCCAAGATCATCGACCCATACCTTGTAGTCTTAAACAGTCTTCCGAAATCAGCCCTTGCTCCGATCCTGATCGTCTGGCTCGGAAATAATATGAAGACGATCATTATCACCGCCATCTCCATTGCGGTTTTCGGAAGTATCCTGAATTTATACAGTGGATTTCTCCACGTGGATAAGGAGCGTCTGACACTCATCCGGACTCTCGGAGGAACAAAAAAAGACTGCCTGACCATGGCAGTCATACCCAGCTGTATTCCATTGCTTTTAAGCATTATGAACGTAAATATTGGGCTTTCTCTTGTAGGTGTGATCATCGGAGAATTTTTGGCAGCACGCTCCGGCCTTGGATACCTGATCATCTACGGAAGCCAGGTATTTAAAATGGATTGGGTACTAATGTCTATCGTTCTCTTATGCATCATCGCTATGCTTCTGTACGCCCTGACCGGATTTATAAAGAAAATGTATCAGAGAAAAATCTGATCCAAAACAAATGAGACCAAAGGAAATCAAACGATCTTTGCCCGTTGATTTCCGATGATCTCATATTATAAATCTTCATCGCTGTCCATCTTGGAGAGCAGTGACTGAAACGGCATGTCTTTTGTCTTCTTATCATAAAATGTATACCAATTCTTTCCCTTATTTTTAGAGTAATAAAGTGCCTGATCTGCCCTCTTGATCAATACATCAAATTCTGCTCCGTCTTCCGGGAACTGTGCGATCCCTATGCTGACCGTTACCGGATATCCATGAAAGCCGTCCTGAATCTTCTGTTCTATCTCTTCTGCCTTTTTGAGTGCCGCATCCTTTCCTCCGATCCCGTTGAGAAAAACAATGAACTCGTCTCCCCCAATCCTGCCTACCACATCGGTTGATCTGACACAGCTTTTAATCTTCTCTGCTACGGTCCGCAGCACTTTGTCGCCAAAAGCATGACCTTTGCTGTCATTGATCTGTTTAAAGTCATCCAGGTCCAGAAACAGCAGTACGCCTGAAGAATCCCAATTCTCTTTCATAATCTTTAAGATCTTTTCTTCCAGCCCTTTACGATTATTGATTCCTGTCAAGGCATCATTGTCGGCCGCTTCTTTCCATCGGGAGATTTCTTTCCTGTGCTGATCTATATTGACGAATTTCCCTATCAGAGACAAACACATTCCATCGTCCATATCCCAGATAGACTTTATAAAACACTCATACCAAAGATATCCGCTGTCTTTTGTCATCAGCCGGATCTGTGCGCGCATCGTTGTATTGTCCGTACTCAGCCCTTCCAGATTGTTCACCAATACCTGCTTGTCATCGTCATAGATGATATCCGTTCTCCTTATCTTCCGGCTCACTTCCTCGATCACAGTATCCCGCCCGAATACCTCAAAATATTTTTCTGAAAAAGAAAGCGTATCTGACTTTACATCATAATCAAACATAATATCCCCGGAGAGATTTGCCAGTACCCGGTTCTTTTCCCTCTCCAGCTCAAGGAGATACAGCGTCCGAGTAGAAAGGGCATCGATCCGTGTTTTTGTGCCGGTATCCGCAGAAAGCTGATCCTCTGTATCTTCCTCAGTCAGGTGCTGAAGCTTCCCCATGCTGCTGATCAGTTCCATCCTTATGTACATGGACAAAATATTTTTTACTTTTTCCCTGATGATATCGGGGTTAAACGGTTTGATGATGATCTCTTCCGCCCCCATGGAGTATGCCTTCTCCAGAATCTGTTCTGAACCGTCCACCGTGATGACCACCACCGGGAGATGCTCCAGTACCCCCTTTTCTTTCAGTATCTCCATCAGTACGAAACCGTCCATGACGGGCATGACTAAATCAAGCAGAACCAAGTCTACTTTTTTCCTCGCATCTAAAATAATATCCAGAGCTTCTTTTCCATTGGCAGCTTCAATAATATAATAATTTTTACAGAAAATCTCATTCAAGATTGCTCTGTTTAATTCCACGTCGTCAACGATCAAAAGCGTCCGCTTTTCTGCTTCCATACTCTTTCCCCAAATTTAATCCAGCCCGGATATTCCCTGTACTACCTCTTTGTAAGCTTTCTGCACTTCTGAAAATAATCCATCTGCCTTCTCTGTCTCTTGTTCTCTTATGACGCTGACCAGGTCCGCCGATGCCTGAAATAGTTTTGAAAAACTCAGATTCGCCGCTACCCCCCTTCAATGTATGCGCCGACATTTCCACCTGCGGCCAGTCTTTTGCCTCCATCGCTTCGCAAAGCCGTCCATAGGTCGGGTCATCCGGAAAATTCTTGACAAACTTCTTTAAAAGATTTTCATTTCCCATAAACCTTCCGATGATAACCGGATAATCTTCGCCTCTTCCTCTATAAAAGTCTTCTAAATTCATATCGATAGCCCCCTTTTTCTGTCTGATCAGTCATTTATTTTAATAAGTATTTCTGTTAAATCCGCTTATCTTCATGATATAATATAATCAGCCAAATTACTAGGAGGAATTTAAAAATGAAAGCAGATCTTCACTCACATACTGTGCTGTCCGACGGCGCTTTAAACGTCGATCAGCTGATCTCCCAGGCAAAACGCGTCGGCCTGGATTATATCGCCGTAACAGACCACAATTCCACCCACTCTATTCCCGCTGTACTTGCTCTAGGAAAAGAACTTGGGATCAATGTCATCCCTGGGGTCGAGATCAACTCTGTTCACGAGGCTTCCGATACAAAACCTCATCTTCTCTGCTACTATCCCGCCGATGTAAAGAAGCTTCAGAGAAAGCTTGACCGTTATCTGGAATATCAGCGGCAGACGAAGCTTGCCATGTACGAAAAGCTCATGGAAGATTATCCGATCACGAAAGAACAGCTCTTTGAGGCTGCCCGGGAAAGTACTACCCTGTATGAAGTACATATGATGCAGGTCCTGGCTTCTCTGGGATATACAGGTACCCCTATCGGTGAACTCCACCAAGAGCTTTTTTCTTCCGGTTCTAAATACAAACTGACCCAGAAGGATCTGACAACACACGAAGCAGTCGGCCTGATCCGATCCTGCGGCGGTGTCGTAGTCCTGGCCCACCCGGGAGAATATAAAAATCCCATGTTCATGGAGATGCTCATTGAAGAAAAACTCATCGACGGTATCGAACTGAATCATCCGAGAAATGATGAGCGCACAAAGGACCATGTCAGATCTCTGGCCAAAGAACATGATTTATTTATGACCGGCGGCACGGATTTCCATGGTATATATACTAAGACACCTTATCCGATCGGCTCTTTTCTGTGCCCTGAAGAGGGGCTGGAACGTCTCATAGCTGCAGGCAAAGAAGCAAATGAATCCTATCTGCACTCCTCCAGACATGATGATGCTGATACTGCGGACGAAAAAGAAGCAGGAATCCCGGAATAAAGGGACCCTGCTTCAGACATTTCATAATCTACTCTGACACCAGATTTATTGTTTCTTCTCCTCTGTTAAAAGCTGTTTCTCTCTCCTCCTTTTCATCTTTTTTTAAATGTCCGAAAAGATACCGGGTTACGGCAATCACAGCGATGAATGAGATCATATCTGCCGCCGGCGCAGAATAAAGAGTCCCTTTTATCCCCAATAATTTTGGAAGAAATAGAACCAGCGGTACACTTAAAATAAAGTCTCTGAGCAGGGAGAGCCCCATTGAGAGAATTGGCTTCCCCAATGCCTGCAGAAAAATACTGACTGATTTTTGGATACAGCATAATACTATGGTACAAAGATAAGTTCTGAAAGCAAGAACCGCAAACTCATTGTAAAGTACACTCTCATTTCCAAATAGTTTGATGATCTCCATAGGAAAACATTCGAATATGATCATGGAAAACACACCTACGCAGGCTTCCGCCGCCATCATCAGCTTAAATATCTTCTTCACTCTGTGGTTCAGTCCTGCTCCGTAGTTAAACCCGATCACTGGCTGGGAGCCTGCTGCGATGCCTACAGAAAAAGCAATCACAATCTGGAATACTTTCATAACAATTCCCACCACTGTCAGCGGAATATCAGACCCAAACCTGGACTGTGCTCCGTAAATCACGAGCATATTGTTCATTGCCGCCATAATGGCTACGATCGAAATCTGTGTCAGAAAGCTGCTGATCCCCAGAGAAAGCACCTTTTTAGAAATTATGGGGTTCACTCGAAAACATTCTGTTTCCATCTTTATAGATTTCATATGGCAAAGATAATAAACTGCCAGAATCGCTGACACAATCTGACCGGTAATCGTAGCCAGGGCTGCACCCATCATTCCCCAATGAAATACAAAAATCATAATCGGATCCAGGATCACATTGATAACTGCACCAATGATATCATTGCAAACTGAGGGCTGCCGTCTGCCCTGATAATAGAGTTCATGCCATTGGAAAACATAAAAAACGGAATTCCAATCATGATATACACAAAATATTCCCTGGCATATGCAAAGTTATTCTCTGTCGCGCCAAAAGCCTTCAGAAACTGATCCTTAAACAGAAAAAGTAAAACAGTAAAAACCACACCTGCTGCCACAAGCAGCACAATCGCATTTCCTACGCTCTTTCTGGCTCTGTTCTGATCTTTGCACCCCTGGCAGATACTTAAGTTTGCTGCACATCCATCTCCAACCATCAGTGCCATCGCGAGTGCAATGATCGTAACCGGGAACACCACATTGGTAGCTCCATTTCCCAGATATCCGATCCCCTGCCCGATAAAGATCTGGTCTACAATATTATAAAGAGATGACACCAGCAGTGACATAATACACGGAACAGAAAATTTCAGCATGAGTTTCCCAATACTCTCCCGTTCCATAAAATGATTCTTTTCCATAAATTCCTCCAAACTTTTCATTGATTCATACAGAAAAAAATAGCGGGACTATAAGACTGTAACTTTCGCTGCGATTAGAGTCTTATAATCTCGCTACCATTTTCATTTCTGTCATATATTTATTTTCTAATATTTAGTATAGCAGGGTCATTCAAAGCTTCATAAGTCTTTTTTTAT
Source organism: Anaerostipes sp. AF04-45 (assembly GCF_003461725.1). Taxonomy (NCBI): domain Bacteria; kingdom Bacillati; phylum Bacillota; class Clostridia; order Lachnospirales; family Lachnospiraceae; genus Anaerostipes; species Anaerostipes sp. AF04-45. The sequence goes on along the minus strand of NZ_QTXQ01000007.1, from coordinate 41,720 downwards.
TTTTTGCCCATTTGCCCAAAAACAGCTGAATGAATCTTTGTTTTTTTGTGAATTTACATAAATAGTGAGACTGCACAGTAGATCAGCAGAAGAACCATCACCAGATTGACCGCACGGAAATGTTTTGAGAAAAAATTGCAAAAAGCCGACCCAAACAATGCCCATACAAAAGATCCTGACGCACCGATCAATGATAACATAATCGTAAATGCTGCTAAAGCGCCTGTCGACTGATAGGCGGGAAGAATATAAAGTGACATGGCTGTTATAGCATAAATGTATATTTTAGGATTAGCAAACTGTAAGATCATTCCCGAGAGAAAGCTGGCTTCACTTCCTCCGTCTGAAGTCATATCATTGGAACTCTTCCACAATTTCCATGCCAGGAACAGCATATAGGCAGCCCCAAGAAACTGCATGACAAATCTAATTTTTGGAAGAGAAGAATAAAGTGCCGTACTGAAAACCGTACAAATTGTCATAACTGCCGTAAAGCCGGCCAAGATCCCAAGATTAAAACGTACGCTGCGGCGAAATCCAAGGCGTATGGCATTGCTCATAGAGAGCAGATTATTTGCCCCCGGAGTATAAGCAGTTATAAAACAATAAATTACAAAATCATATAGATGCAGCAAATGAAACCTCCTTTTCTATTTACAATCCCGTTTCAAAATAATATAATAATACAAAACAGTTATTATATTGCACTCGTATGATATAATAATACAATTTGTACAATATATTGTCAATAGAAAGGAGTCTTTCTTTGGATACAATGAATTTAATTGTTGCCAAAAACATTAAACGTCTCCGTGAAAAGCAGAAACTCAGCATGGAGGCACTTTCAAAATTAAGCGGTGTCAGTAAAAGTATGCTGGCCCAAATTGAGCGCGGGGACGGGAACCCAACGATATCAACCTTGTGGAAAATATCAAATGGCATGAAGGTACCCTTTGATGCCTTGACTGTCCGTCCAAAAACTCCATACGAAATCATTAAGACAGCAGACATAGAACCGCTGCTGGAAGATTCGGGAAGGGTTAAAAAATATCCGCTTTTTCCGGATGACGCCGACAGGAAATTCGCCGTATACTATCTGAAGTTGGAACCATACAGCCGCTGGGAGTCCGAAGCACATCTGAAAGGAACGACAGAATTTATCACTGTATTTCACGGAGATCTTGAAATATGCGCTGATTGTCACAAATTTACCTTAACAAAAGACGAAAGTATACGATTTCCGGGAGATACTGCTCACTCTTACCGCAACACCGGAAACGATACTGTCGTCTTATATATGATCCTATTTTATCCATAGAACTCAAAGGATCATTCTTCCTTATCTAAAAGTTTTTGCAGATCTTCTGCCGAGGCATCCATCTTGCTGGAAACTTCTTCCATAGTAAGTCCCGAATCCAGAAAACGGGTAATTACCATTTTCATTGACTCTCCCACTTCGATGAGATGCCCGTCCGGATCATAAAACCTGATGACACGCTGTCCCCAGCTGTGCTCGATCACATCTCCCAAATGCTCAGCATCCGGATAAGTTTTCAGTTTTTTCAAGAATCCATCGAAGTCCTCTTCTTCAAAGCAGATCTCGATGTTATTTGTTTTTTTCAGAACTGCCTCTTTTGGTATGTTCACCAGCCAGTCAAAGTCCTGCTGCAGTGCAAGTCCGCAAGTAAAGGATATATTGATGCCATAATCCTGGTAAAGCTCCAATCCGAATAAATTCTCATAAAACTTTCTGGATTTCTTAATGTCCGATACGGATAAGACGGTACATATATATCTCATATAGATACTCCTTTCGCAGTTAAAATACTCCTGGCTGCGCTCAGCCCGTTAGCCGATGCCTGCTGAAGGCCCCTTGTGACTGAGGCTCCGTCACCGATTGCCCGAAGGCCTTTGATGTTGGTTTCAAACGCCTGGTCTGTGACGACTTTATTGGAATAAAATTTCACTTCCACTCCATAGAGCAGCGTTTCATCACTGGCCATCCCCGGCGTCACCTGATCCAGTGCATAGATCATCTCTTCAATCGCTTTCATAATTCTGTAAGGAAATACCAATGACAGATCCCCCGGCACCGCATCCCTTAACGTCGGCGTGATGTTGTTTCTGAGAAGGCGTTCCTCTGTCGTTCTGCGTCCCCGGACAAAATCTCCGAACCTCTGGACAAGGATCTTTCCGTCGCAGAGCATATTGCTGAGCTGCGCGATATGTTTTCCATACTGGATGGGCTCTTTAAACGGCTTCGTAAAATTTTTCGATACAAGAATTGCAAAATTAGTATTCTTTGTCTTATATTTTTCTGCCTTATATGCATGGCCGTTTACTACTGCAAGTCCGTCCTCATAATATTCTGTGGCCACTTCTCCTGAAGGGTTGGTACAGAACACGCGGACTTTATCGTCAAAGGTCGGCGTATAATATACCAGCTTTGCCTCGTACAGGCTCTTGTTCAGTTCTTCCATGATTTCATCCCGAACCTCCACTCTGACGCCTACGTCTACGGTTCCCACCTCAGTCGCAATCTCGTGTTCCCGGCACAGGTTGCTGAGCCATTCAGATCCTTCCCTGCCCACGGCGGCAACAACTTCCTCTGCATAGAATGTCTCTCCTTTATCGGTGACCACACCCCTCACCCGTCCTTTTGCAGTCAGAATATTATCAACCATGGTGTTAAATTCCATCCTGACCCCCACGCCAAGCAGGTGCTCCTGAAGCCTTTGGTATATCTTATATCCCTCTTCCGTGCCAAGATGCCGAATCGGACACTCGATTAATTTCAGATTGGCTTTAATTGCCTTTTTTCTGATCCTTGCAATTTCTTTTTCTTCATTCAATCCATACACTTTTGTGTCCGCTCCAAATTTCAAATAGATCTGGTCCGATTCTTTCAGAAGCTGCTCTGTTTCTTCGTATCCAAGGATCTGCGGCAGATTTCCGCCCACATCCGGAGAGAGGGAAAGCTTTCCGTCAGAAAAAGCTCCTGCACCTGCAAATCCGGTCGTAATGGAACATGGCTTACAGCCCACACACACTTTTGTTTTCCTTTTGGGACAGGACCGGTCTTCAATCCTTCTTCCCTTCTCTATCATTAAGATCTTTAAATCCGGTTTCTTTTGTGAGAGTTCATACGCACAGAAAATCCCCGAAGGCCCTGCTCCTATAATAATGACGTCAAATTTATTTTCCACAATATACACACCCTTTCCTGTATTTTTCCACTGTTGTTAAACATAAAATACAGACTTATTGTAACATAGGATCAGGATAAATAACAAAGAAAGCTGTCTCCCCAATGAAAAGGAACACAGCTTTTTTGCCAAAATTATTCTTCTTATTTTATCAGTCCTCTGTCTTTCAGAGCTTCATATTCTTCCACTACTTTTCTCAGAATAGGGCTGTCTTTTTCAAGTTTCGTATATTTATGCACAGTCTCTTCGATCCCCAATTCTTTGATTTCCTCCTGAAGCTTTACCGCATTTTCATCCTCTGGCTCCGTATATCCAAAGCCGGCTGCCATACCTTTTGCAATCGCTTCATAAGGGAGACCATGTTTAAGGCACCTCTGTGCAGCTCCGGTAAGCCTGTCTCCTCTGGAAAGTTTTCTTATCGGATCAAATGCTACTCTGTAGATGGAATCCGGAATCTCTCCCATCGGCGTCGGAAGATTTTCCAAATGATCCAGCTCCTCTTTTGTAATATCGTATTCTTCCATGATCATATCGAGAATCTCTTTATGCGCCTGATAAATAATGCCGGCAATCTCCTCATCTTTTTCGGCATCCGGTATCGTTTTATAACCTTTCAGATAACCCCAGAAAGCAGTTGACGCATGAGGTCCATTGATTGCAAACACTTTTAAATCCTTCAGAGTTTCTATCTGGTCATTCAGTTCCAGCCATTCAACATCGCTGAAATCATTATATACAGGAGTCTGAATCAGAAGCGAAGCAACCGCCATCGTCACTATCTCAGTGGCATAGTGAGTCTGTGCATCTGTTCCTCTCCGGATAATAGAATCTCTGACTGCTACATTCGTATCAAACCACGCTTTCACATCATCCGGGAGTTTTTCCTTAAAACTTTCTATAATTTCCGGGATCAGATAATTTTTGTTTGTCACACAGATAGCGGTCAGCTTTTTCTCAGGCTGCTTTTTATAAAACTCAGTGAAACACTTAGATAAATAATGTCCTGCTTCCCTAAAATCTTTTGGATAAAGCGGCAGCATAATAACATCCGTATTCAAAAACGCATCCATGCAGGAATAATTTTCATCACAGACATAAGCCTCATACCCTGAGACAGTCCGGTTCTCAATAGAATCTACCCTGTGGACTTCCACGTGATAACTCCCTGTCCTCTTTAGTTCCTCGACCACCCTCGGATCCTTGTCTAAAAAAGCGATTTTCCATCCGGCATTATCGAATGTTTCTCCAAAAAATCCTTTTCCAAGGCGTCCTGCTCCTACAATCATAACCTGTTTCATAGTCTGAAATTCCTCCCTACTGTCATGTCTTCTGGTATTGTGTTATATAAAAGGGGCTCCAGAAAGAGCCCCTTTTATATCATATTTGTTATTACTCCATATTTGCATGTCTTGCAAACAGATCGTCATCTGACTGACTTGTAATCCTCATCAGATCCATAACCATACAGTCATATGTAATCCAGCTTAACTGCTCGAATCCGGAACCGGCAGCCTGAACAGTTCCCGCACCCTCATGATTGTCACACTTCTTCGTAACTCCCGGAAGAGTGATTACCGCATCTGCCATAGATCCGATCGTGTTCTCAGGGAACATTGTAATGGTCGCTACCTTTGCTCCCTGGCTCTTTGCCTTTTTGGCATTAGACACAAGGCTCGCGGTATTTCCGGAACCGGAACCGACGATCAGCAGATCTCCTGCCTGAATCGACGGTGTGGTCGGCTCGCCAACAAAGTATACGGTATACCCAAGATGCATCAGACGATTAGAAAATCCTCTGGCAGCAAATCCGGAACGTCCCGCACCGCTTATAAAGATTCTTTTTGCCTCTGTGATCAGTTTTTCCACTGCCTCGATCTGTTCATTATCTACTTCTTTTGCGTTGTCGGTTAATTCTCCGAGAATCGCCATCATATTTTTACATTCTGTCATAATCTTTCCCTCCAGTCTCAATTTGTGGTTTAAAGCATCGCGTCTTTGATCGCTTTTGCTTCCGCAACCGGATCTTCTGCATGTCCGATCGCAGATCCTACAATAATAATCTCCGGTTTTAAGGCAACATATTTATCGATGGTCTTACTGTTAATACCTCCGGCCACAGCGATCTGAGCCTTCTTTGCATGTTCTGTCATAACCTGAAGATCCTGGATCGGCTCTCTGCCTGCTGCCTGCTGGTCAGCCCCTGTATGAACTGCCAGGATGTCAACTCCGATCTCTTCCATCTTTGCAATTCTAGTCGGAAGATCTTCCACACAGATCATATCCACAACGAGTTTTCTGTCATAGTCTCTTGCCGCTTTTAAAGCGCCTTCAATGGTCAGGTTATCAGAAACACCCAGGATTGTAGCATAAGCAGCACCTGCCTCATAGGCATAGCTTGCTTCCAGATATCCGCCGTCCATGATCTTTAAATCGGCCAGGATCTCTTTGTCCGGGAAGAAACGGTGGAATTCACGCACACCCCTCATTCCTTCGTCCATAACGAAAGGAGTTCCCACTTCGATAATATCGACATGCTCCGCAACCTTGTCAGCGAAACGCAGTGCATCTACAAGGTTCATTTCATCTAAAGCTAACTGTAATTTCATATTATTTTCCTTCCTTTAATTCGTTGTAATCTTTGACGATCTCATCAAACATCCTGGTTCCCGCTTCAATACCTGTAAAATGAGTCACTGCATCTTCAATGCCGTTGTCAGCCACATACTGCATCAGCTCAACAGACTGCTCATCCTCTTTGACGTCGAACAGGAATGTCGCTGCAATACCTCTCAGGAGAAGTGTATTTTTGAGTCCCCTCTCCTCACATTGTACAGCCGGTCCTACCAGACGGTCATTCGGTGCAAGCTTTCTGATCGGCGCCCTGGAGATACGTGTGATCGTGTCTTTGATACCAGGAGTACAAAAACGGTTTAATGCAAACGTAATGTAGTCTTCCATTTCCTTCTCGGTAAATCCGTGTTTTGCAACCATCAGAGCCGCAACTTCTCTCATGACTTCTCTTGTCATTTCAATGTTTTCCGGCACCGCGAAGTAATCCTGGATGATCTCATATCCCATCAATTTTCCGATATAACCGGACCATGCGTGTCCGCAGTTGATTGTATAAAGTTTTCTCTCCAGGAACTTCTGAAGATTATCGGTATATTCTGCTCCGGCAATCGGAAGTTTCTCTGGGTCTACCAGCTTATTCACTTCCACTGCCAGCTCGTGATCTTTTCCGATGTCAATTCCGTCTCTGCCGTCTTTGTCGGTACCGAATACCATACGGTCTACTGCCGTATTCGGGAATGCCGCTGCTTTTAGGAAGTCATCCTCAGAAGCAATTTCAGTTTTGACAAGTTCCTTTAAGAGCAGATCTCCGTTGAACAATGCGTTCTCACAAGGAATTACATTGACTCTTTCTTTGCCTGCTTCCAATCTGGCTTTCAGCCCTTTTGCGAGAGTACCTGCAATTTTAAGGAAATTGTCTGCCAGCACTGCCGTAGTGACTACGTCTGCTTCCACGATTGCCTCCACGACTTTGTCTTCTTCTGTGATCGGAGAGAGAGCGGAAACCTTGTCGATTTCTTTTCTCCTGTAATCCTCCTCGATCACGTATAAGTAGTAGTTATGGTATTTGTTCAGTTCCTCGTTGACTTTCTCATTTACGTCCACGAATACGATTTCATATCCTGTATCATGCAGCAAGTCTGCGATGAACCCGCGGCCGATCTTGCCAGCCCCAAAGTGTACTGCTTTCATTTTATTCCCTCCGTCTGTTTTAGCGGACCACATCTTTAAATACATTCAGTATTTCTTCTTTGGTCTTTGCATTTCTAAGTTTTTCTACGTTGTCAAGATCTGAGCATGCCACTGCGATATCTCCTAAAATCTCAATATGCTCATTGTTCTTACCTGCAATTCCAATGATGACATTTGCAGTTTTTCCTTCATAGTCTACGCCCTCAGGAACCTGGATAAAGGAAATTCCTGAAGCCATAATCCTTTCTTCGGATTTTACGATGCCGTGCGGAATCGCAATGTGATTGCCGATGTAGGTAGAGACCACTTCTTCCCTCTTCAGCATATCATCTATATATTCTTCTTTTACGTAACCATTGTCTGCAAGGATCTGTCCCGCAGCCCGGATAGCCTCTTCCTTCGTAGCAAAGGATGCGTTCAATCTGATGTTGTCTTCGTTAAAAATACTCTTCTTATCTGCCATAATGAAACCTCCTAAATTGATTCTCCTATATAATGTCTGAACCTGTGTCCAAAGCATTGCCTGATTTCTTCTTCGTCGCCCTTCTCTATTAACTTCATGACATCCCGGTCTTCGATGATCAATTCAGTAATATATCGCAGAAACATCTGCTGTACTTCTTCCATTTCCGTTGGATAGAAGAAAAATATAATGTTACTGACCGCATCACCCTCCTGAGGATCGACCATTCGTTTCTCTTTTAAATGGTAGACGAAAAGAAGCGGTTTTTTTATTTTCTTTAAATAACACTCAAAGTAACTGATTTCCGTCGTCGGTATGGTAAAACGGCATTCATTTCCATGCCGGATCACATAATTCTTAATCTCCTGTTCACCGATAAAGATTCCGGCTTCCCAGATCGTGTGTTCCAAATTTGAAAATAAGTGGTTTTCATCCTTCAGATTATTAATTTCATACACATGGAATTCAGCCAATAAGTCTACTGCCCACGTAGTTAATTGTTTTAACTGTTTTAAAGATACAATACTGTTGCTGCTTTCTAACTCCGCCGCCTTTCTTTCCTGTTCCTCAATCTTCCTTAAAGTCTGATGCTTATGCCTTCTAATTTTTTCTTTTACAATCTCCAGCTCATTATCGTTCAGGAGCGGAGAAACTTTCAGATACTCCCTGTCTTTTAAATACAGCGGGATGGTTGACAGGATCAAGTCATAATCGTTTAAGTCTTCTTCTCCCAGCCCTACCAAAGATACAATCTTTCTTACATAAATCTCGGGTATCTCCCTCTCCAGACGGCTGGCCAGCATCTTGGAAGATCCCATACCGCTGGAACATACCACCAGCACCCGGAATGTCTTCTTTGTAATGTTGTCCAATGATACCGCAAAATATAATACCAGATACCCTATCTCATCATCCGGAAAATAATCATCCGGAAATACTTTTCTGACCGTATCTTTTATAATGGAAAACAGCTGCGAATAATCTTTTTCAATGTCGCGGATAATTGGATTCGAGATACTCATTCCGCTCCTTGTCCGCACCAGGGCTTTATCGATATGCGTCAGCAGTCCGTCCATAAGCTTTGTATCCTGGCTCAGAGTAATGCCCATACGCCCTTCCACCAGTTCTACAAACTCTTCAATCTTTGGCTTGAGCACAAAATTTTTGACAAACACATTTTCATTGTTCCTTTTTCCGACACTGATATCCATAACCCACAGAAGATATTCTTTTTCTGCCTCGTCCAGGGAAATGGAATATTTCTTTTCCAGCATCCGGATCAATGCGGCAACAACCTTCTTCTGGTTCTTGTCCACTTGTTCCACAGTAAAATCTGTACTGTATTTCCTGTTTCCGATCTTGTGTCTGCGGATCAGAAGTGACACCAGCATGACTAATTCTGCATAGTTCTGGTCAAGTATCTGATAATTTTTTTGGATCAGTTTATGGCTGATATCTCTTAATATTTTTTCACATGTCTGAAACAGGTCCATATAACCATATTCATCCAGCTTCTGCATAAAAGGATGAAACTGCCTGACATTCCCTGCAAGCCAGTGTACGATCACATCCACATCTGTGTTTTTCATGATGATATTGACCATCAGATGATCCCTCGCCACCTGCTCACCGCTCAGGCAGATTCCATCTCCCTTTTTTGAGATTAATTTAATATTGTACTCCGGAAGAATTTTCTCAATCTTTTTCAGATCATTCCTGATTGTCGGGAGGGATGTACCCATATCGATTGCCAATGCTTCTGTCTTCATGAAGTCATCCTGATGAAGCAGTTCTAAGAGAACCAAATACATTCGTTCCTTAGGGTCTACTACCTGGAGTTTTTTATGTTCCCCTAATTCTGTCTGGAGTTTCTGAATAGGTTCAGGCAAACCGACAGCCCGGATTCCTTTTTTACTCACCGTTTCCAACGTAATCTGATACTGCCTTAACACTTCTGTCACCTCAGGGATTTCCCGGTATACGGTCCTCTCTGAGACATTCATCTTGTTGGCAATATCTTTCATGGTTACGAAACCACGGCTGCTTAAGACAATCTGTATGATATCTTTTACACGATTAGACATCAGCATAATTTTGCAGCTCCTTTACTTAGAAGGCGCCATAATTCTTCAATTATGGCGCCGCAGTCTGACTTATTCAGCCATGTCTTTAATCTTCTTGGCAATTGCTGCCTGTTCAGCAGCATCCAGGAAGTTTTCGATCGCAATGACCGGTACTCCCGCAGGAGCCGCACTCTTCGCAGCTTCATATAAGTTTTCGTTTGTAACAATAACATCGATGTCTGCCGGTATCTGATGAATAGATACATGATTTACATCTATGTACATTCCGATCTTATTCAGCTGTGTCTTCAGCATGGAAGCTCCCATGGCACTGGATCCCATTCCTGCATCACATGCAAATGCTACCTTTTTAACCTGGCGTTTTGGAAGCTCTGCATCGTCTGCTACAACAGCTTTCTTTTCTTCTCCAGGAGCGCTGTGACTTTCAACAAACTGGCTCATATCTAGTCCGCCTACTTCTCCGACCTCATCTTCCGGCGTCTTATCGCGTTTAAGGAAGAATGCAACGATAGCGAACGATACGATCGCGGCTATGACATATCCGGCCAGGTTGACGAACAGCTTTCCTTTCGGTGACATAATTGCCAAGGCAATGATTGATCCAGGAGATACTGCTGCTACTGCGCCACCGCCCATGATCTGGAACCAGAATAATGCTGCAATGGAACCACAGATCGGTCCAAGAATAGTGATTGGTTTAATCAAAGCGTAAGGGAAAGATACTTCACCGATACCACCGATGATGTGAATGATTGCTGCACCAGGTGCAGATTTCTTTGCCATACCTTTTCCAAAGCACATAAATGCAAGTACAAGTCCTGCCCAGTTACCACCATTTGCCTCTACAAGATACAGGATAGATTTTCCTGTCTGTGCAGCCTGTTCAATCGCAAGCGGAGTAAAGATACCGTGATTGATCGCGTTGTTTAAGAACAATACCTGTCCCGGTACAACGAAGATTGGTGTGAATGGAAGGATACTGTGATCGATCGCAAAGTTAACGCCTACTGTTAAGATATTTGTGATACCTGCAAAAAGCGGTGTGATTACAGAGAATCCTGCGATCATCATGAGTGCTCCAATGATACCCATGGAGAAGTTATCTACTAACATTTCCAGACCTGGTTTTACACGTCCTTCTAACAATTTGTCAAACTGCTTGATGATCCATGCACCGAGAGGTCCCATGACCATACCACCGATCATCATGGTTGCTTCTGAACCAATGACAACACCGATTGTTGCAAGTGTACCTGCAACGGCACCACGTCTTCCATATACTGTATGACCTCCGGTGTATCCAAATAACAACGGGATCAAGAACTTAAGTGTCGGGCCTACGAGTTCGTTCATCTTTTCATTTGGGAAATATCCTGTCGGAATAAATAATGCTGTGATAATACCCCATGCAATCAGGGCACCAATGTTAGGCATTACCATTCCTGAAAGGAATCCGCCCATTTTTTGGACTTTAGCTTTGAAACTACTTGCCATAATAATCCTCCTTTTTTTCCTTCTCTTTTTGGTATAATTTTTTGCTGCAGTTAATGGTTCATATCTGATAAACGTTTATCTATAATTCCATTATATTGATTGTATTTCCATACGTCCACTATTGCCAGTGGTAAATTTTGCAGAAGATTTTTTGACAAGATTTTCTTACATTTTCCTCCTTTTAATAACCTTATAAACCATATAAATACGCGGTTTGTCAGTTCTATCCAACGCAAAAAAAGGAAGAAAAATTCTCAATAAATTTTCTTCCCTTTTTGCTTGACAATTTTTTAAATTATAACCGGTGGTAAGATAATTTCCAGGTTATTCCTGAACTTTCATCTTACACACCCTGACCTTGATTCCCTGCTTCTCAAGTTCTTTTTTGTCGGCAGTCTGGATTCCCTCATCAGTGATCAGATATTTAAAATCACTGTTCCTCGCAAACCGGCAAAAGGTCTTCCGTCCAATCTTCGTACTGTCGCACAGCATATATGCTTCTGTTGCGGTCCTCATCATCGCACGCTTCATCGCCGCTGTCTCCTCATTGGGCGTGGTCAGCCCTTTGGAAACTGACAAAGCGTTTGGTGACAAGAACAGTTTATCCACGGAAATCCTCTCAAGAAATTCAATCCCCAGGGAACCAAAGGTACATTCAAACTGGTTCCTCACAGTTCCTCCGATCAGTATCACCTGAATAGAAGGCTTTTTCTGCAGTTCAAGAGCGATGTTCAGATCATTGGTCACTACCTTCAGGTCATTAAAGTCTGTCAAAACCTTTGCAAATTCCAGCATGGTAGAACCGCTGTCGATCAGGATAATGTCTCCTTCCCTGACGAACTCTTTGGCACCCTGTGCAATGATCCTCTTTTTATCGGGATTTAAGTTCCACCTGGAGGCAAGAAATGCCTCCTTTGTGACTTCTTCTTCCTTTAGCAGTGCGCCCCCGTGGGTCCGAATCAGGTGTCCCTCTTTCTCCAATTCACTTAAATCGGACCTTATGGTGGCGCCGGTCACATGGAATTCTTCCGACAGTTCATGGATGCCAGCCCTCTTATGTACCCTCATATAAGCCAGCAGTTCTTCTTTCCGCTCTCTTGCAAACATAAGTTATACTCCGAAATGATCCAGTAAAATTTCTTCTGCTTCTTTGTTCCACAATCCCTGATTTTTGTCGCATGCATCGGCAAGCTTCGCAAACAGAGGATCGGTCTCACCCAGTTTTCTGAAGTCTTCAATCGCTGTCAGAGGCATATCAAACTGTGTATAGGTAAGTTTCTTTCCCCCCGGTATCTCAGGTAAATGAAGAGTTGTATCAACGATTGCGTCAATGCCTCCCACATGAGTGATCATAACAGCAGGATTGACCTCTTTCTTGGCGATCAGATCGAGCGCTTCCAGAAGGTCTGCCTTAATGCCCCCTGAAGATCCCAGAAGCTTCGTATTTCTGTAATGGCAGTCATAGAGGTTCATGTCTGCGGAAAATTCACTGTCAGAAGGACCTGCGAACAGGTTCATGCAGCCGTCGAATGCAAGGATCTTGTTTCCTGTCTCTGCAATCGCTTTTACCGGAGCGTAAACAAATACGTCATGGTATCCCTCTCCTCCGGTGAGATCCATCAGTTCTTTGACCTCATCATCCATCTTTGCTGTGTTTACATAATGTAATTCCACACCTCTTGCTTTTGCATCTTCCTCAGAGATCACTTCTCTGGCCCGGTTGATTCGGTCGTCGTTGATCTCCGTAACAACAACCGTCTTCGGTTTGTTTTCCATGGCAAGTGCATAACTGATTGCGCCCAGTCCCATCGGTCCGCATCCTCCGAGGATCGCAATGTTCCCTCCCGCTTTTGCGCCGATAAAATGTTCGTGTGTCTCCGGCTTCGTATGATAGTTCGCCATATATCCGCCGATGATACAGTACATAGGCTCTGACACAGATACTTCATAGAAAGCATCCCCGTCATAGTGGAGCAGACAACCCTTCTCAATCACATCATTAGGAACGATGCAGTATGTCACTGCGCCTCCGAAGTGTTCATAGGAATACCCCGGTGCTCCCATCTGATCCGGAATCCCCGGAAGTACTACAAATCTCTCTCCCACTTTATACTCGTCTGCCCACTTTTCTCCGACCTGCTCGATCACACCGGAAAATTCATGGCCGATGATGACCGGACGTTCTGCTATGTCATCCGGTACGCGGATATGTCCGCTTCCCAGCTTGACTTCTTTCCATGTAGACATACAGATGCTGTCACTCATGACTTTCAAAAGCACCTCGTCTTCTTTGATCTCCGGCAGTTCAAACTCTTCCAGCCGAATATCCTTTGCCCCATACATTCTCACACCTTTAGCCTTCATAATTCCCTCCTGGCTTTTTAAAAATTTTTATTATTTTTTAAAAATTTCGTATTTTTTTCATTTCACAAATATCATACCACGGGTTCTCACATTTGGCAACAGGCAATTTATTTGTGCGTACCAGTCTCCATCATGGTATACTCAAAAAAATGATTAAATAAGCAGGGAGATGAATACAGATGGGTATCTATGAATTTAACGGCAAAAAATATGAACAGGCTTCCAGACATCAAAAAGAATGGGGTCAAAAACTTTTTTCGGACCTTCATCTTAACGGCAATGAATCTATTTTAGATCTGGGCTGCGGGGACGGGGTCCTGACGGAACAGTTGTCCATGCTGGTGCCCGAAGGCAGTGTTATTGGAATCGATGCTTCAATCGGAATGATCAATACTGCAAAAAAACATAAAAAAAAAGAATCTTCAGTTTCTTAATATGGATATGGCAGACATGAACTTTATGAATCAATTTGATGTCATTTATTCCAACGCCGCACTGCATTGGGTGAAAGATCATTCTCGTCTCTTAAACCAATCCTACTCCGCTCTAAAACCTGGAGGAAAGATCCTATGGAATTTCGCCGGCGAAGGGAACTGCTCGGATTTTTTTGAAATCATCCGTAACATGATTCAAACGGAACCATATAAAAAGTATTTTCAATCTTTTCAATGGCCTTGGTATATGCCTTCAAAATTTGAATATGAAGGATTAATGAACCTCACAGAGTTTAAAAACATCGTGGTCACAGAAGAAAATGCAGACCGGTTTTTCACTGATGCCGAAGAAATGATTGGCTGGATCGACCAGCCCAGCCTTGTCCCTTTTATGCAGTATGTACCCGAAGAATTAAAAGAAGCATTCCGAAACGAGGTTATAGACGCTACACTGAAAAGAGCCATACAGCCGGACGGCACATGCTTTCAGCCATTTCGGAGATTAAAAGTCAGCGCAGTCAAATAAAAAGGAGCTTCTGATAAAACAGTTGTGGGTTATAAACTGTCTTTCAGAAGCTCCTGCTTTTTATTTCAGCATATCCAGTACATCCTGAACATTGCCCGCAGTCTTTAATTTTTCAAGGTTATCCTGGTTATCGATCACCTGAGTGATCTTACCCAGCAGTTCCAGATGTTCATTTCCAATTCCGGCGATTCCGAATACTAACTGTGCTTTTTCATCTCCAAAATCCACACCGTCAGGATACTGTACCAGAACAATACCTGTTTTCTTAACCTTATTTTTGGCATCTCCGGTTCCGTGAGGGATCGCAACTCCCATTCCAAGGTAGGTGCTAACTGTCCGCTCTCTCTCCTGCATAGCCTCAATATAATCTTTTTCTACATAGTCGAGCTCATAGAGTAAATTTCCTGCTGCCTCAATGGCTTCTTCTTTGGAAACACTCTTTTGTCCGAGTTTGATTCCCTCTTTTACCATGACCATCGGGTTTGCCTCATCCTCCGATGGCGACTTCTCTGCTTCCTGTACAGCATCTTTTGCCGGTAAATCTCTTTCTTTCTGAAGCTGCGCCAGTTTGTCATACAAATCGTCGATCGCCTCATCCTGAAGAAAGTTCTTAATTGTTACCAGCTGTGCATTTGGTGCACTCTTTGCCGCACGGTCAGCCAAAACTTCCTGGCATACAACTACATCCGTATCTGCAGGAACCGTATCTACAGAGGAATTGATCACTGTAATGCCAAGTCCGAGAGACTTAATCCTGTTTCTGAACTTTGTTGCCCCCATAGCGCTGGAGCCCATGCCTGCGTCACAGGCAAAGACGATTTTTTTGATCTCTCCTGCTTTCTTTGCAATGCCTTTGCTGGCAGCCTTCATATTCTGAACACTGTCTGAGGCTTCTTCCAAACTCTTTCCATTCGACATCTTGATGATCGGAGCAGCCACGAGGAAAGAAACAACCGCAGCAATCACGACTCCAAGCAATACGGCCAGCGTTGATCCCTTAGGTGCCATCGTCAGGAAAGCAATGATGGATCCCGGTGATGCCGGTCCGGTAAGTCCGATGTTAAATAAAGAGTAATAAAATACTGCACATGCTGAACCTGCAATAGATGCTATGATAACAACAGGATTCATCAGTACATAAGGGAAATATATCTCATGGATTCCTCCGAAAAAGTGGATGATGATCGCACCCGGTGCGGAATCCTTTGTCCTTTTGTCTTTAGAGAATGCCCAGTATGCGGACAGCACTCCGAGTCCTGCTCCAGGGTTTGCCTCGATCATATACATAATGGATTTTCCGGCGGCCTGTACCTGCTCTCCTCCGATCGGAGTGAAAATACCATGATTAATCGCATTGTTTAAGAACAATACTTTTGCCGGTTCCACAAATACGGATACCAGTGGCAGCAGGCTGTGCCCGATCAGGAAATCAACACCGGCTGTAAGCACTGTAAGGATCGCTGTCATAACAGGCCCGATCAGGTAATATCCGATGATTGCTAATATCATTCCGATGATACCGACGGAAAAGTTGTTGACCAGCATTTCAAACCCTGCCGGGATATGTCCGTCCACTGCCTTGTCAAACTTTTTAATGACCCATCCCGCAAACGGACCCATAGCCATGGCTCCCATGAACATAACTTCGTTGCTTCCGCAGATAACACCCAAAATAGCGATAACTGCGATGACTCCGCCCCGTTCTCCGGCCACAAGCTTACCGCCTTGATAACCGATCAGAACCGGAAGGATGTACTTCAGCATCGGATCGACCATTGTTGCAAGTTTTACGTTCGGGAACCAGCCCTTTTCAATAAACAGTGCTGTAATCAGTCCCCATGCAATGAATGCACCGATGTTCGGCATAACCATTGCACTCAAAAATTTCCCAAATTTTTGTACTGCGTTTTTCATATATCCATCTCCTTCATTTCCGTGCAAATGTTCCCCCTCATTTGCAGATCTTTACTTCAAGTCCCTGTTCTTCGATCGCTGTTTTATCTAATTTGGAAATTCCGGAATCCGTGAGCATTAATTTAAATTCGCTCAGCCTGGCAAACTTACAAAAAGCTCTCTGCCCAATCTTTGAGCTGTCGCAGAGCATATAGATTTCTCCTGCCGCTTTCATCATAGCCCGCTTGAGCTCTTTCATCTCTTCATTGCTCGTAGTCGCCCCCTCAAAGACAGACAGAGCATTCGGAGACAAAAATACTTTATTCACTGCTATACTCTTAAGAAAGTCAGTACCGATGGCTCCCTGAGTCAGTCGAAAATTATTTCTCACTTTTCCCCCGACAATATAGAGTTCAATCCACGGATTTTCCTGCAGTTCCAACGCAATCTGAAGATCGTTGGTGATAACTTTGATGTTTTTCGCATCTTTTAACAGCAGCGCAAGCTCCAGCGTAGTGCTTCCGCTGTCCAAGATAACCGCGTCTCCCTCTTTCACATAAGCTCTGGCGATTCTGGCAATGGCTTTCTTTTCTTCTTCGTGCCCTCTTCTGAGTGATAAGAAGTCTTCTTTCTGTAAAACATCTTCTTTCAGCAATGCACCGCCGTGGGTACGGACGATGGACCCCTCTTCTTCCATCGCCCGCAGGTCAGCCCGCAGGGTCGCCCCGGTAACCTGAAACTCTTCGATGAGCTCTTTCACCTCAGCCCGCTTATGCTTTTTCAAATATAATAGAATCTGTTCTCTTCTTTCCTCTGCAAACATTGGCACCCCTCATATCTTTTCTTATGCCCCGAAATGATCGAATAAGATCTTCTCTGCTTCTGCATTCCACAGGCCGTTGTGTTTGTCACATGCATCGGCAAGCTTAGCATAAAGAGGATCTGTTTCTCCAAGTTTTCTGAAATCATCAATCGCTGTGAGCGGCATGTCAAACTGCATATAAGTAAGTTTCTTTCCTCCCGGGATGTCCGGAAGATTCTTGGTTGTCTCAGCAACAGCGTCGATACCTCCGATATGTGTGATCATAACCGCCGGCTTAATTTCCTTGGATGCCGCCTTGTTGATCGCCTCTTTCATATCTTCAATGGTTCCCCCGGTGCTTCCCAAAATTTTGGTTCTGGAGTAATGGCAGTCATACAGATTCATGTTCGCTGAGAACTTTGAATCTGTCGGTCCTGCAAACAGGTTCATGCATCCGTCGTAAGCGAGCAGCTTATTTCCAAGTTCTGCAACGCCAGTGATCGGAACATATACGAATACGTCATCATATCCATGCCCTTCTGTAATATCCATCAATTCTTTTTCCTGATCTTCCATAGCCGCAGTATTCACATAGTGAAGTTCTACGCCTGCTGCCTTTGCGTCTTCAATAGAGATCACCTGTTTTGCCCGTTCTACACGGTCATCGCTGATGTCTGTAACTACAACACGTTTCGGTTTATTTTCAAAAGCCAACGCATAGCTTACGGCGCCCAGCCCCATAGGTCCGCATCCGCCAAGGATCAGGATATTTCCGCCTTCTTTTGTACCCATCACGTGCTCATAGCTTCCCGGAACCGTGTGGTAATTTGTATGGTAACCGCTGATGACGCAGCACATCGGCTCTGCCACGGAAGCATCAAAGTAGCTGTCTCCTTCAAATGTCCATACACATCCCTTTTCAATGATATCATTTGGGAAAATACAGTAGGTTGCAGCACCGCCGCAGTACTGATAAGAATATCCGGGAGACTCCATCTGTCCCGGGATCGCCGGCTGCTGAGCAAATTTCTGCCCCGGCTTAAACTGATCCTGCCACTTCTTACCAACTTTCACAATATCACCGGCAAATTCATGTCCTACCAAAACCGGATGATCTGCTACGTCATTCGGCACCCTTTTGTGTCCGGCTCCCTGTTTTACTGTCTTCCATGTTGACATACAGATACTGTCACTTACAACTTTTACCAAGATCTCGTCATCTTTGATCTCCGGCAGTTCAAATTCTTCTAATCTGATGTCATCTACTCCGTACAATCTTACACCCTTAACCTGCATAATGCCCTCCTTGAGATTTTCATGTGTTTTCATTTCTTTTTATTATGAAAATATCATAACACTTTTATTTTCATTTAGCAATACAATTTTAATATATTATAAAACTTTTCCATTTCCACACTGCTGCTCCTTTAAACCACAAAAAAACTGCCCTGTAAATTAACCGGGCAGTTTTTGTCTTCTGTATGCTCTGATCAGCTGCCGGAAGGTATCAGCGATGCAATCCTTCCTGCAAAATCATTGAAATTCTGTGTCTGTAATATAATCTTTCCAGGACCAGTGAGCTTTGTGAGAAATAATCCCTCGCCCCCGAAAAAGATATTTTTAACGCCTTTGATCCGCTCAATCTCATAACTGATACCGTCTTCAAAAGCTACTACATTTCCGGTATCAACGAGTATGGTCTCTCCCGGAGCCAGTTCCTTCGTCACCGCATCTCCGTCGACTTCCAGAAATGCCATGCCGTCTCCGGAAAGTCTCTGCAGTATGAAGCCCTCTCCTCCGAAGGCTCCTGCTGACAGCTTTTTGGTAAAAATAGTCTCCAGAGAAACGCTCCTCTGAGCGCACAGAAAAGCCTTTTTCTGACAGATCATTCCTCCGGTCCCCTGAAACTGAAGCGGAAGGATCGTCCCGGGAACAGTTGATGCAAAAGCAATCTTTGCTCCATCTTTGTCAGAAGAGTAAGTTACCATGAAGAGTGACTCTCCGGCAAACTTCCTTCCGATCCCTTTTAAAAATCCACCCTCCATCTTAGACTCCCCTTTTATCGAGGGGTCCATCCATGCCATAGCTCCTGACTGGGTGAACATTGCTTCCCCCTTGTCAAGTTCCACTTCTACTGCTGGTACTGTCTGTCCGATGATTTCATGCTTCATACTGCCGCACCCCTTTCTCAGATCATTCCTCCGTTTTTCAGTGACGCCTCAATAAATCCTTTGAACAGAGGATGTGCCTTGTTTGGTCTTGATTTAAACTCCGGATGTGCCTGTGTTGCCAAAAAGAACGGATGAGACGGAATCTCGATCATCTCTACAATACGCCCGTCCGGTGAGCACCCTGAAAGCATCATACCGTTTTCCTGAAGTACATCCCTGTACTTGTTATTTACCTCGTATCGGTGGCGGTGGCGCTCTGAAATCTCTTTTGTTCCGTAAAGTTCTTCGGCTTTGGAACCGTCTGCCAATACACAAGGATAAGATCCGAGTCTCAGTGTACCCCCGATGTTGGTCACTCCATCCTGATCTGCCATGATATGAATCATCGGATGTTCCGTATTTTCATTAAACTCTTTACTGTGGGCATCTGCGTAGCCAAGGACGTTTCTCGCAAACTCCACGATGGTAAGCTGCATGCCAAGGCACAGTCCCAGATAAGGAATCTTGTGTTCCCTTGCGTACTGAATGGAGCAGATCATGCCCTCAATACCTCTGTCTCCAAATCCTCCCGGAACAATGATACCCTGGACACCGCCCAGCATCTCGTCCACATTGTAAGAGCTGACACGCTCGGAATCCACCCACCGGATGGTGACATCTGCCGAATTGGCAACACCCGCATGTTCCAGAGATTCTACCACGCTGATATAGGCATCGTGGAGTGATACATACTTTCCGACGAGAGCCACTTCTATTTTATGCTTTGGATGCTTCCAGTTGTCGATCATCTTGCGCCACTCTGAAAGATCCGGTTCCGGACACGGAAGATGAAGGCAGGCACAGGCCTCATGTGCCAGATGTTCATTTTCCATCATCAGAGGTACTTCGTATAAAACTTCTGCATCGAGATTTTGGATGACACGCTCTTTTTCCACGTTGCAGAACTGTGCAATCTTTCTCTTAATGCCGTCATCCAGAGGATAATCTGATCTGCACACAAGAATATCCGGCTGAATTCCCATGCCCTGAAGATCTTTGACGCTGGCCTGGGTCGGCTTTGTTTTCAGTTCTCCTGAGCTCTTTAAATAAGGGATCAGGGTCACATGGATCAAAATACAGTTCTCATGTCCCACTTCATGCTGAAACTGCCTCAGTGCCTCTAAAAACGGCTGGCTCTCAATGTCTCCCACCGTACCGCCGATCTCTATGATGGCTACCTCCTGCTCCGTCGCCTCTTCATTTCTATAAAAACGGCTCTTGATCTCGTTGGTCACATGGGGGATCACCTGTACGGTATTCCCGCCGTAGTCACCGCGCCGTTCCTTCTGTAAAATATTCCAGTAAACCTTTCCTGTCGTCACGTTTGATTTTTTGTTCAGCCCTTCGTCGATGAATCTCTCATAATGTCCCAGATCAAGATCTGTCTCCGCTCCGTCATCTGTCACAAAAACTTCTCCGTGCTGGATTGGATTCATAGTACCCGGGTCAATATTGATGTATGGATCAAACTTCTGGCTGGTTACGTGATAACCCCTCGCTTTCAGTAATCGTCCCAGAGATGCTGCCGTGATTCCTTTTCCAAGACCTGAAACAACACCGCCGGTGACAAACACGTATTTTACTGGCATGATTTTTCCTCCTAAGTTCTAATAATTACAAAATGTTATAATATCATATTTGAACAAAGTGGGCAAGCCCACCTCAGCTCCCCAACCCCTCACTCTTTGAGGGGCTTGACAACTTTGCGTACCAGATGCGATTTGACGTAGTCAAATGATTTCCTTACGCATCTGTGTACAACCCGCGGAGCGTTTGTTATTACTTAGGAAAGACTTTCACGCATTAGCGTGACAAGGTCTTTCCTAAGTAATAACAAAGCGGACAAGTCCACCTCATTTTTTCTAACAAGTAGAATTTTAAAATAAATTTTTACTCAGATATAGATATTATACCACAAAAAGAAAGCACCAGGTACAGTATTCCTCTCCTCTTGATGAAAAATAAATAAGGAATCGTTGCTTTCTTAACTGACTATTGGTTCTAAAGGTCTATCACTGGGGTATGATTGGCGAATGCCAAAGGAAAGATGAAATAGATCCTGCTGAATGAGGTTCAGAAAAGAGAAACCGTATGGTGCTTTCTATGTTGACAATATATCATACATATTTTTACATGTCAAGATATAAATTACAAAAGACTGTGATAATACTCACAGCCTTTTACTCACTTACTTTGGGTCTTTCTTTTTTCTGGATGCACAGGATTTGGAGCAGCCGTCACATCCGCAGCCGCACCCTGTCTCTCCCCTGCGGATACGTGAAATAAATCTCCACAGCACAAAAAGAACGATTCCCGCCGCTAAAATCAGGATAACTCCGTCTGTTAAACTCATAGGCTCCTCCTTTTTTTGATAATTACTATCATTTAATTACCATATCACGAGAAAAACCATAAGTCAAATAGTACTTCAGTTGTTTTTACCCTTATTTAAAAACGTATAAAAACCTCCCATGAATCAGATCCTATTTTTTTATTATATTCAGGTTCAAAATTTACTTTTTCTATATTATAAAACATCTCTCTGCACAAAAAATGCACCGGCAAAATCCAGTGCATTTTTCTATAACAGTTCACATTTTTCTTAAATTCTGATTAACTCAACAGTTCTTTTGCAGCCGTTCCAAGCGTGGTCACAATAAAGTAACAGCTTGTAGCTCCCGCATCCAGAACTCCTCTGGAACGTTCTCCAAGGCGGCTTGCACGTCCAATCTTTGCAACCAGGTCCTTGGTAGATTCCCATCCCTTTTTTGCCGCTTCGTTCATAGCATCCAGACACTCAGCAAAGTCTTTGCCTGCATCTTTCGCTTCCATAAAAGCATCCTTTGCCGGAATCAGAGTATCCAGCAGAGTCTTGTCGCCGACCTTTGCCGGACTGATTTCCTGGATTCCCTCCACAGCTCCGCTGATCATCTCTCCGAATACTTCAGCATCGATTTCATCTTTATCTTCGCTTGCCGCAGAGAGTTCATCAAACAACAGACCATAAAGAGGTCCCATAGAACCGCCGATATCCTCCAGTAAAGTCTCACCGAGAGTACAGAGTCCTTCACTCATATTATAGGTCTGTCCCTTGAGCTTTTCCTCACACATGGTAAAACCTTTATTCATGTTAATGCCGTGGTCACCATCGCCGATCTTTCCGTCAATCTCGCTCAGATAATCTCTCTGCTCCTGAATCGTCTTGATCAGCTTATCTACGATGATTCCTGCTTCTGCATTTTTAAAACTTGACATAATTCTTCTCCTCACTTTAAACTCAGACTGCTTCCTTCTGTTATTTATTGTAACACAAGGATCACACTTTTCAATTTGTTTTGGGTCCAGTGATGCTCCAAATTTATGGAAAACGCCGGACTTACAGCTGTTTTAAACCGACAGAGTCGCAAGGCATGTCGATGCATTCTTTCAGTTCATCGTCAAGCTTCATCACAGTAAGCGTCACACCCATCATCTCAAGGGAAGTAAAGTAATTACCTACATATGCCTTGTGCACACTGATTCCTTTTTCTGCGAGAACTTCTTCCACCCGGTCATATACGATGTACTGTTCCATCACCGGAGTTGCCCCCAGGCCTGACAGAAGCACTACCACTTCGTCTCCCTCTGCAAACGGCAGGTCCGGAACGATAATGTCCAGCATCTCGTCTGCGATCTCACTTGCAGTCTTTAATGGCTGTACATTGATTCCCGGCTCCCCGTGGTGTCCGATTCCGACTTCCATGGTTCCGTCCTTGATCTCAAAGTTCGGATGCCCCACAGCAGGGATGGTACACGGTGCAGTTCCGATCCCTACGGATCTCGTGTTGTCGATCGCTTTTTGTGCCGCTTGGATGACTCCGTCCAGATCAGCGCCCATAGAAGCTTTCGCTCCCCCGACTTTCCACATGAGCACTTCTCCCGCAACACCGCGGCGTTTTTCCAGTTCATCTTTCGGTGCAGACGCACAGTCATCATTTGCCACAACAGTCTTTACTTCAATGCCAAGCTTCTTTGCTTTTCTCATAGCCATCTTGACGTTCATGTTATCGCCTGCATAGTTTCCGTAAAGGCACGCAACACCTTTTCCGGAATCAGCCTCTTTCATGGCATCTAAGAAAGCCTTTGCAGTCGGTGATGAAAAAATTTCTCCCACGGCTACTGCATCACACATATTCTTACCGATATAACCGATGAATGCAGGTTTATGCCCAGAGCCTCCCCCGGTGACGATTCCTACCTTTCCTTCCACAGGTGCATCCTTATATTTCAGGACACGAGGATCTTCCGTAGGTGCCACAATATCTTTATGTGTCTTTACAAATCCTTTCAGCATATCCTCAACAGCATAATCAGGATTGTTTACAATTCGATTCATCTGTTCTCCCTCCTATATCTCAGCAGCGATGGCTTTCAGATTTTTCAGCCCTTCAATCGCAAGTTCTTCTCCGGTATCGGCAAATTTTCTCCAGATCGCACAGTTGCCGGACAGTTCTTCAAAGCTCGGATCAAAAGATTCGATCACCAAAGGTCCGTCATACCCGATCTCTACTAATGCATTGAAAAATTCTTTAAACGGCACAAGCCCTGTTCCAGGAATACCTCTGTCATTTTCATTGACATGAATGTATCCGAGATATTCTTTGCCGCAGGTCTTTACTGCCCCTGCAAAGCTCTTTTCTTCCCTGATCATGTGGAAGCAGTCGAGATGAACCTTGACATTTCCTGTTCCAACATCCTTACAGAATGCAACTGCATCTTCTGCAATATTCAAGAAATGTGTTTCAAAACGGTTGACACATTCCACACAGATGGTAACATCTCCGGTTTCCTTTGCGTACTCGGCAACTTCCCTCATGCACTCTACGCCCCAGTTCCACTCTTCCTCGGTCCTTGGCTTCTTCGTCAGATATCCCCAGCCTGCATAATTTACACCGCCTAAGATCGGTGCACCCAGTTCGTTGCAGATATCCACACATTTTTTCATGGCTTTTACACCTTCTGCACGAATCTCAGCATCCGGAGAGATCGGATTGGTTTCAGGTGTCAGCGTGGTAGTGCAGACACAGTCGATGCCTACTCTCTCTAACTCTGCCTTCACTTTTTCTACAGGAAATGTGAATGGGTTGGAGATCGCAAAGTCAATGACTTCAAATCCCAGTTCTTTCGCCTTAGGGATGATCCAGAGATGTTCTTCTCCATATGCTTCTGCCCAGATAAACGTATCCACTCCAAATTTAAAATTCATAGAAAACCCTCCTTGTTTATGTACTTGGCTTTATTTGCTGAACTGTTTTTCGTAATATGTAATCCGTTCTACTTTCTCGGTAGACGGTCCGTCTTTGAAGGTAAGTCCCATCCAGATATCCAGTAAATATAATGCCAGCTGTGGTGCGATGACTCTTGCTCCCATACACATCACATTTCCGTCGTTGCTCAGGATAGAGCGCTCTGTTGAGAATGGATCGTGGCAGACTGCCGCACGGATGCCCGGCACCTTGTTGGCTGTCATCGCCATACCGATTCCTGTTCCGCATACAAGAATTCCCCTGTCGCATTCGTTGCTTGTTACTTTTTCACAGGTACGCACTGCCACATCCGGGTAAAGTTCCACTTCCCCCGGTCCCACGCCGTTGTCTACCACTTCATGTCCCGCATCTTCCAGATGCTTTTTAATCGCCTCTTTCAAGTCAAATGCTGCCTCGTCACATCCTAAAGAAATTTTCATTGCTCGCTCCTTTCCAGCAGACCGAGTATTTCCTCCGGCCTGTCTACCACAAAAGTTCCCCCATATGCTTCCAGTTCTTCTCTTCCCCTGAATCCCCAGGAAACGCCGACCGTATCGAGGCCTGCGTTTTTTCCTGTCAGCATATCCGTATTGGAATCCCCGATATAAAGCACCTCTTCCTTTTCAAGACCCATAAGCTCCAAAAGCTTCAGCGCCCCTGCCGGATCAGGCTTCTTGGGTATTCCCTCTCTTTC
Organism: Anaerostipes sp. AF04-45; assembly: GCF_003461725.1. Classification (NCBI taxonomy): domain Bacteria; kingdom Bacillati; phylum Bacillota; class Clostridia; order Lachnospirales; family Lachnospiraceae; genus Anaerostipes; species Anaerostipes sp. AF04-45. The sequence goes on along the minus strand of NZ_QTXQ01000007.1, from coordinate 16,503 downwards.
TCCGTACACATCCACAAACGGAATATGTGCGAAATACTTTTTGATCAGTGCACTGGTATAGTCCGATCTCTTGTTGGAATTGACTCCGAGGGCGATCCCTTTCTCACAAAGCTTCGCCAGCAGTTCCAAAATTCCTTCATAGGGAGCAGTCTTATCCAGATACCTCCGGTCATAGGCTTCTACAAAGGCAGCCACTGCGTCATCAATGGTCTTCTCATCCCTGGCATCCTCAGGAAGGCTTCTCTCCACAAGCTTTTTAAACCCATTTCCTACTTTTTTCTTGTAGTCTTCCGGCCCGTGGAGAGGAAATCCAAACTTCTCCATCACCTCATTGACGGAGTCCGTAAGATCTCCGATTGTATCAAGAAGTGTCCCGTCCAAGTCAAAAATTATGCCTTTGTATTGTCCCATCGTTTATCCCCTTTCCTGCCAAAAAGATTCTTCACGGCATGCCGCAAAGAATCTTTCTAGGCAAATCACCATGTGTTCTTCTTAATTATACACCAATCACTGCGGCGGTTCTATGCCTGGATGATTTATGTATATCTTATCGTGATTTCATGGATGGGATTATAATTCAGTTACTGCAAATACAACTTTTACTGGTTTTGCTTCAAAGTTCACTAACTGATATTTCGTTCCTGCAGGAAGGAAGAACGTATCTTCCGGTTCCATAACGAAGCTTTCCTGAGCGTCAACCAGGTTTACGGTTACCGGTCCGTCAACACAGTAGAGTGCTCCGTCTCCTGCATGTGTGTCAGGATCTGAACATCTCGGTCCGTATCCTCCTGCCGGAAGGATCATCTCGCCGAAGTGTCCGTAATCGTTGCTTGTGATAAATCTCATAAGCATCGGATGAGTTGTTCCGTGTACGTTGTTTAATTTCTCAAAATCACGCACTGCGTAAACAGCTCCGGTTTTTCTTGCTTCTGTCGGATCTACCGGCCAGCATCCGATATCATCGGTGCATCCCTGACGGGAGATATCCTGGATCTTGTCTCTCATATCCGGAAGGTTATCATTGTTCGGTCCTTTGTAGAACTTTGTCTCTTCCTCTGTCGGGATAACTGCCGGAGGAATGGACTCGCTCCATGCTTTTGGAGTGATGAAGTAAAGGATTCTTGCCTTCTGGTCTGAGAAGTTATGGCAGCAGTGCCAAGCACCTTCCGGCATAAACAGTCCCTCTCCTGTCTCTAAGTAAGCAAACTGTCCGTTTCCGCTTCTCTGAACAACCGGTCCGTTTAAGATGTAGTAAGACTCATCTCCAGGATGAATGTCAAGTGGTGCAAATACTCCGCCCGGTCCTAACTCATAAATACCAAGCATGAAGGTATCCGTTGTGATCATTGTAAATGTATTGTCGGATGTAAATGCATTATCCGGCGGATACAGTGCTGTAGAGTAATCCTGCTTGCGGATTAACATCGGTTTCTTGTCGTCTGGTGCAAAAGGGAATTTTCCCATAATATCAAATAACTTTGCCATTTTATTTCTCCTGTTTTGTTTTAATTTTATTTACTCTGCTGCTAATTCTTCTTCCGTTTTCGTTTTAGAAACAAGTACGATCAGTGCAGCTGAAACAGCTCCTGCCACAATTAAGCAGATAAAGAATGGAAGCACTTTGTTCATTGCAAATACTACGAAGACTCCGCCGTGAGGTGCACGGATTGTAATTCCCCATAAGTAAGACATCACAGATCCGACTGCGGATCCAACCATAAAGCACGGAATGTATTTTAAGTTCTTTGCAGCATATGGGATCGCAAACTCTGTGATCATGCATAATGCTCCTGCAAAACATCCTGCGATTCCTGTTCTGTCTTCCTTAGTGAATTTCTTAGGTGCAATCAACATAGCAAATGCCATTGCAAGTGGTGGTGCACAGCAGGCTATAAAGTTTGCTGCCATCGGTGCATAGTTTCCTGTTTCCATACATGCCAGTGCAAATGCGTAAGCAACTTTGTTACATGGGCCTCCCATGTCAAATGCCAGCATACATCCCTGAACAATTCCTAAGAGCACCAGGTTTCCTGTTCCCAGGTTGTTTAACATTGTTGTCAACGCTCCTGTTAATGCTCCTAAAGGTCCTCCAATCACATAGTGCATCAATAAACAAATGCCCGCACATCCGATAACCGGAATAATTAAGGTTGGAAGCAGGGATCTCACTGCATTAGGAAGCGGAATCTTCTTTAACGCATTTACAAGATAGCCCGCGATAATACCTGCAATCAGCGCTCCGATAAATCCTGAGGAATAACCCATTCCCCATGGGTCAGTTGCCAGCCAGCCACCGAACATTCCGACACAGATTCCCGGTTTGTCGGCGATTGAGAATGCTACATACGCACCTAAGATCGGCACCATGAAAGTTCCCAGACCAATCTTACCAATCCAGAAAATGGTTGATGCAAAATTCCTTCCCGGTTCTACTGTATTGGGGATATCGTATCCTCCCAGCAGGAACCCTAAAGCTACTAAAATACCTCCTGCCACTACAAACGGCAGCATATAGGAAACACCGGTTAAAAACGCTTCTTTAATATCATCTACTACGTCTCTCATTTTTCATCCATCCCTTCATATTTTAATTCTCTCTTCTACTACTCTTCTACTTCACTAAAAATAATACTCGGGTCTTTGATCACTGCATGTGGTTTTGTCTGAAAAATCTTGTCTTGGTATGGTGTAAAACGTTCTGCCTTTGTAATTCCTACATCATTCGCAAATACGATCAGGTCAGCTTCTTTGATGTCACGGTCCCTCAACTTGTCTTCGATTCCAAGTGCACCTTGTTTCTCAACCTTACACTTGTATCCTTTCTGTTTACAGATCTTTTGAATCGCCTCTGCCGCCATGTAGGTGTGCGCAATCCCTGTCGCGCACGATGTCACTGCTACAACTTTCATGATACATCCCTCCTTCTCTAGAGTTCTTTGATCCCTTTGATCAAGTCATCATAACTTTCAGCCTTTTCTAATAATGCCAAAAACTCGTCGTGAGCCAGAAATCCTGCCAAAGTTGCCAGCACTCTTAAATGGTAATCATTCTCTTGATTTTCAGAAATCGCCAGAACAAAGATGTACTTTACTTCGCCTGACTCCCCGCCAGACTCATAAATGAACGGCTCTCTGCATCTGCAGAACCCGATTCCGGGTGTCAGGACCTCTTTACATTTCCCGTGAGGGATGGCAATCATATTGCCCATGTAAGTCGGCCCCAAAGTCTCCCGAAAATCCAAAGCCTTTTTGAATGCCCCGGCGTCTGAAACGAGTCCTGCCGTTTCAAACTGTCTGGTCATCACATTGAACATATCATCTTTGTCCTTAAACGGTTCCCGGTCAAGGATCACCATTTCATCGAGCAGCACTTCGGATAAGTCCACACTGTTCATGAAATGTATTCCCTCCCTTTACGGAATCCTATTTCCCGTTTTTAAACGCCTTGATTACGTCTTTTGCATATCCTTTCATGAATTCGAAAGCTTCTTCCTGTAATTCATGGTATGCAATCTTGCCGTCTGTCTCAGCAACACGGTCAGCTACGAATTTTGTTGCTGCCTTTGCCATGTAAGAGTAGTAATTTACTTTTGAGCATCCTGCTGTGATCGCTTCCTGTACCTGAGAGAATTCTACTCCTGAAGCCCCATGCATTACGACACGGCATGTATCCGGAATCGCTGCGCGGAGTGCTTTCACTCTGTCAATGTCCAGTACCGGCGGCTCTGCGTAAATTCCGTGCATCGTTCCGAAACATACAGCCAGTGCATCACATCCTGTCTCTTCAGCAAATGCTTTTGCTTCTTCCGGCTCTGTGAAGAATTCTTTGATGTCTTCGTTTGTCAGAACACGGCTCTCTGCGTCTTCTTCTCCATGAGTATCCTCTGCGGTAGATGCCATAACTCCCAGTTCAGCCTCTACTGTGATTCCTGCAGGATGAGCGATCTTTACGAATTCTTTAACTCTCTTTAAGTTTTCTTCGTAAGGAAGTGCGCTGCAGTCATACATGATAGACGGGAATCCAACTTTTAAAGCTCTAAGTACAAAATCATAGTCACTGCCGTGGTCTAAGTGTACACAAACCGGTACAGATGCTGCCTTCGCATATTTTAACATTTCCGGCCCGATTCTCTCGATCGGAATGAGCGGATCATGTACCTGTGCATGGTCAATGATGATCGGTGTGTTTAATTCTTCTGCCGCACCAATGACTGCACGGATAGTTTCCACGTTCGGGGTGTTGATACATGGAATTGCATACTGCTCCTTCTCTGCGATCTCTAAAATTTCTTTCATGTTTACTAACATAGTGCTTCCTCCTTTAAATTAGATGCCTTTCGGCCATTGTTACCCTGCTTCACTCATTAAAATTTCATAAAACTCTTTTGGTCCCTCCGCATCCAGAAGATGTCCGATCAGTTCTTTATTGCCGATCATCCCATAGAAATACTGGAAAAACCTTAGAATTTCCTCCGAAGTTTCAAAATCAATCGCAATCAGGAACATCAGCCGTACCTTTTCGTTGGGTGTCCATGAAATCGGATATTTCAGCCTTACGACCGCAACGCCGCTCTGCTTCACATAATCTTTGTAAATATGCGGCATTACGATGCCCCTCCCGACGGTGGACGGCCTTTTTAATTCCCGTTTCCACACTTCCTGGCTGAATCCTTTCTCTATGAAACCCTGTTCATACAAAAGGTCGCTTGCGAGCTGTATCACGTCCTGTTTTTCCATGACATTAACGTCGGTTAAGATCAAAGATTCTCTGAAAGATTTCTTTGTCGTCTCCAGCGCATCCGTCATTTTTTTGTCATGATCGAGCTCATCCAGACTCACGGCGATTTTATTGATATCCGCCTGATCGATATGTTTTGTTACTTCGATTGTATTTTCCCTCGGCTCCTTTAGGGGAACCGTAGAAATCAATAATTGTCCTTTCATTGTTTCCGGGTGAAAGTCCCGTATATGAATGCTGTCTATAATCTCAAGCCCTTCAACTGCATTCTCAATCTTAATCTTCTGGTACCTTGCGGTGTGAGGATCTGTGGCAGTAAGAAGCACCGCCTCACGTCCCTCCCTGCTGTCCATCATCGCATTGTGGATCAGCAGTGCGATCCATGCAATCTCGTCCTGGGTCAATATCACAGAAAGCTTACCTTCAATGTCAAAAATATAAGTCATACATGCCGCATATACATCCTGCAGCTGATGCTGCACATCTCTGTGCAGGTCGTCCCATTCCACTAATTTGTAATCACGTTTGATTGTGATCTTTTCTAAAAATGAACTGATGTCATTGATAAGAACTTCATTCTTTAATACATTCTCTTTCTTCATCACGGCCAGAACAATGGAAAGATAGTCCAGTGCGATGTTCTCATATTTTTCATCCTTAGGGCGTATTCCGTGTCCGCAGGTCTTTGCAACCATCAGCTTAGCGGCCAGAAACTGGTATTCTAATGACATGTCTCCGTCTTGAGGAATAATTTCATCTAATATCAACCGAGCCGCATCGAGGAAAGAAGTATCTAACTTGGTCATCTTTCGGCTTCCCGCGTTTTGGAGGATTTTCCCTTCCCCGATACGGTTGATTGTCAGTAATAAATATTCCGTCAGCCGGCAAAAAGAGATATCCACAAAGATTTGATTTAAAAACTCCTCTGCCTTCCGGAGGCTGTCCTGCACCTTCATAATGTTTTCTTTTGGATAATGGTCGGTAAAAAAGGTGTAGGCCCGTTTGCTGATTCGGTAGTCTAAGTTTTCAGGCAGTTTTTCAATATAGGCGTGTTTCCAATACTTTTTGTTTTCAGAATCCACAATTGCCTGTCTTAGATCAAATTCATCTCCCTTGATCTGAATCCCCTGATTCCTTACTTTTGTAAGTGTCAGGTTAAACTCACTTAAATAGTCTTCAATATGCTTCAGATCTTTCTGAATGATATTCCTGCTCACACACAGCTCTTCGGAGAAAAGCTGAATCGTATATTTGGCCGGATAGTAAAATAACGTATCTAATATGTAGTTCTTTCGGTAGTAGAATGATTCCGGATCTTTGTTGGCATATTCATTGAGGTCATCCAGGATCATTTCCCTCTGTTCTTCCGTTGCGACCAAACACAGTCCTTTTCGCGGTGCCGTCAATAGTTTTGCTTCATACTTCTCTATCTCACGGCTGATATCGCTTAAAGAGTGTTTGATGCTGCTGACAGAAACTCCTGTCATTTCAGAAAGTTCATCAGTGGTGAAAAAACCATACGTATCAATCATTCTACGTATTACTTTTTCCTGTAAATTATTCATCTCGTAGGCCTCCTTCAATGAATAAAACCGATGAAGTTAAGCAAGCGTCTTGCTTATGTATTAATCATAATATCCTTCACCGGTTTTGTATATATCTCATAAAATCAGTTTTTGCACTTATATCGGTACAATTAGTATAATTTTTAAAATTAGCGAATGTTTTCTCTATTTTACTACGCCTAACCCTTTCTGAACATGGAAAAAAAGCCCTGGAATCATAAGTTTAGGATAGGGGGTAATGATTCCATGGGCTTTTTTTCTTTAGCCGGTTTGATATTTATCTCCCGGTATTTATCTTACAATCCGCCGTACAGAGACGACTTTCCTGTAATTCGCTTTTGGTGAGATCTTGATGCCGGTCTTTCTGGAACTTGCATGTACGATCTTTCCGCCTCCGATATAGATGGCTACATGTCCGCTGTAGCAGATCAGATCTCCCGGCTGTTTCTTCTTATAAGAAACCTTTTTCCCCGCTCTTCTCTGAGAGGAGGAAGTTCTCGGGATATTATATCCAAAAGAACGGTAGACGGCTTTTGTAAAGCCGGAGCAGTCTGCTCCTGTATTTAAATTTGTTCCGCCCCAGCGGTAAGGATTTCCTACAAACCTTTTGGCGAAACTTGCCACTGTCTTTCCTTTTGTTTTTTTGCTTCCCTTGAGCTTCGGTGCTTTTGTGCTTATCTTTACACGTTTTTTCGGGACAAATCCTTTCTTTCCCTTATAGGAAATCTTCCTCCAGCTGCCGCTTGTATAATAAACGGTGACTTTCTTTCCCTTTTTGATTCTGGCCAATGTCTTTGACTTTTTTGATTTGCTCCTTTTTAAACTTGTAGTCGCACTTTTAATATATCCGGTATAACCCGAGGCTGCCTGCACTTCTTTTTCCGGAAGCGATGCTGCCGCCGTACCTGTTATCATTAAACATGCAACTGCAAACATTGCGGTTCTCTTTGCGATTGCTTTCATTGTATCCTCACTCAATTTCTTTCTATATATTACGTAATTATTACATTTCGTTTACATTTATGAATTATAGCACGTCGTAATAATATTGTAAAGCATTTTGTAATATTTTCGTAATAATTATTCATATTTTATTAACAAGACAAGTTTTCGCTGTATACAGGCACCGGTTTGATAATTTCTGGAATTTCCTTTATAATAGGAAACAACAGATAAATGACTTAAAGAAAGAGAAAAGGGATTACTATGGAACCATTTGTTTTGACCTGCTGTTCCACAGCAGATATGGAAAAAAATTATTTTGAACGGCGTAATATTCCTTATGTATGTTTTCATGTTAATTTAGACGGCAAGGATTACATGGATGATCTGGGAAAAAGTATTTCGTTTGAAGAGTTCTATAAGAAAATACAGGAAGGTGCTCTGGCAGGCACCTCCCAGGTAAATGTAGAAGAATATATCGAATTTTTCGAACCGTTCCTAAAGAATGGTCAGGATATCCTGCATATCAGCCTGTCTTCCGGAATCTCCGGTACATTTAATTCTGCCAATATTGCCAGAGAGGAACTATTAGAAATCTACCCAGACCGTCAAATCCTTCTTGTGGATTCTCTGGGCGCATCTTCTGGCTATGGACTGCTCGTAGATATGGCCGCAGATCTGAGAGACCGCGGGGACAGCATCCGGGATGTGTATGAATGGACTGTCTCCAACAGACTGAAGATCCACCACTGGTTTTTCTCCACAGATCTCACATCCTACATCCGCGGAGGAAGGATTTCCAAGACCTCAGGCTTTATCGGCACGATGCTCGGCATCTGTCCTCTGCTGAATATGGATTCTGAGGGACACCTGATCCCCCGCGCTAAGATTCGGACAAAAAAGCGGGCCATTAAAGAAATCGTTAAGAAAATGGAAGAGCACGCAAAAGACGGCACAGACTACAGCGGCAAGTGTTTCATTTCCAACTCCGCCTGCTTTGAAGATGCCAGACAGGTTGCGGACCTGATCGAAGCTGCATTTCCTAAGCTGAACGGCCCTGTAGTAATCAACAGCGTGGGAACTGTCATCGGAGCCCATACGGGTGCGGGAACCGTTGCCCTGTTCTTTGAAGGAGATGAACGGACGGACTAAACACGTGTCTGCAGTCTATTCTCATCAAATATCATACTTCCCTGAGACTCCTGATTCAAAAGGTGTCTCAGGTATTTTTATGTCTGGCATTCAGGGCAGAAATATACTGTACCTCCCAGATAAGCAGCCTTTGTAATCTCTCCGCCGCACTTCGGACATCCGTCTTTATATGTGTTCTTGGAGAGTTTCGTCTTATAGCCCCCGGGATTACCCCAGAGATCCTTCTCTGTATCTCTTCCTCTGAGACGCACCATTTCAGACAATACTTCTTTTATACTCACAAAAAGGAGTTCCTTTTCATGTTCTGTAAAACTGCCGATCTTTTTCTTTGGATGAATTCCCGCTTCAAACAGGATATCCTGAAGGACACCGTTTCCCAGCCCCGGTATCCGTTGTTTTGTAGCAAGAAAAGCCTTTGCGCTCAAGTTCGGTTTGGCTGAATCCAGAAGGCCGAAAAAATAGGTATGGTCAAACTCCGGTGAGATGGGCGATATGCTGTTTTTACTTACAATATAATATTCATTGTCATAACTTCCGTCTGCACATGCAATGCTCCCATACATCGCTACTGTAAAAACAAGAACAGTTCCGTCCGAGAAGTCGATCCTAAGCTGATACTTTCCGGGTATGTTATCCCCTTCCCCGAAGATCCTTACATTCACACCGTCATTGAAACAAACTCTTAGATCTCCTTCAAAAATAATCTCGGCAAAGATCCCGAACCCCTGTGCATCGACCACCTTCCTTCCACTCAGCATATCGTCATAAGATGACGCTTCCCCGTTAAACCAGCAGAACTTGTGCGGAGAAGACGGCGGCCAGACTTTCTCTGCCCTCTTTCCTTTGAGTTCACTCTTCAATTCATCTGCCCTTGCCAGAGCTTCCGGTAATTCTATCATTTTTCCTGCACCTCCTTTTTCATATACTGTACAGTTTTAATAATATTTTAACACACGGAGAGAAAACAGAGTCCAGTTATTTTTTCTGCGGCATATATTACCTTTTTATTTATGCTGTTCCATATGGGATAATGATTCTGTCACATTTTGTAGAAGGAGGGAGAGAAATGGATTATGGATATGTCAGGGTATCGTCCAAAGATCAGAATGTGGAACGGCAGCTCGCAGTGATGAAGGACCTGAAAATACCTAAACAAAACATTTTTATTGACCGGCAGTCGGGAAAGGATTTTAACCGTCCTCTTTATAAGAAACTGCTAAGAAAGCTACGGCCGGGAGATACTCTTTTTGTAAAGTCCATTGACCGCCTGGGCAGGAACTATGAAGAGATTATCGAAGAGTGGCGTACTATTACCAAACACAAGAAGGCCGACATCGTTGTCACTGACCTTCCGCTGCTGGATACCCGCGGTAAAAATGCTCTGGACCTAACAGGTGTCTTTATATCGGATCTGGTGCTGCAGATCCTTTCTTACGTTGCACAGACAGAACGGGAACAGATCAGAAAACGGCAGGCCGAGGGGATTGCCGTAGCCAAAGCCAGAGGCGTCAGTTTTGGACGTCCTCCCAAAGAAATACCAAAGGAGTTTGACCGCATTTATACACTCTGGAAGGCAGAAAAAATAAGCGGCCGGGAATCTGCTAAACAACTCGGAACCACTCACAACACATTTTTTAAATGGGTCCGGCAGGCAGAAGAAGGCCGCTCATAAACACAGAAATGTGGTAAAAAAAGTAGACTTTTTTACCCGTTTGTTTTTTATAGTATCCGGATCATCCCGTAAAAAAATAAATGCGGAACAATCTTTGAATCCGGTACGTTTGCTGTCTCGGATTCACTCTATAAAAATAGTATCATTAACGACGAAAAAAGTCTACATTTCTGCCCATTTCATGGCTGGTAATGTATGGAAGGTCGAAGTGAATGAAAAACTTGAAATCTGCAGAGGAGTTTTGCCGCTTTCTCTGGCATAGTTATCTCATAGACAATAAGAAAGAGGGAATTGACAAATTTCTGGATCTTCGTATGACAGAGATTGGCACAGGCCTCGGAGAATTTTGTCAAAGTTCCCTTGAGTTTCTCAAAACCTTTGGAGCTCCCCGTGCTGAACATACTTTTTTAATTGACAAAGAATGGTATGAATCTTCCTGCCTGCGCGAGAATCTTTTTCTCATAACCGGCGAAATTAAACTCAGCAGGAGGAACAGCGGAACAAATCTGCCGTCTGTCCATCTTCGTTTCAGCATGATTACGGAGTATTCGGACAGTGGATGGCAGCTACTTCATCTTCACCGCTCTGTACCGGATTTCAGCCGTGTAGACAAAAAGACCATTTATTATTCCCAATTTGACTATCTGACCGGACTGATGAGCCGCCGCTGCATGGAGGATCATATCGATAAGCAGATGAAGCAAAGACCTTCAGGCGTCCTGATTGCCATGGATATTGATAACTTTAAGATCTACAACGACCAGTACGGTCATCCTTTTGGAGACAAGATACTGGTATCCCTCGCCAAGAGTCTTCAAAAAACTTTTCCAAAAGCAGTCAACGGAAGGATAGGCGGTGATGAGTTTATTACTTATATATCCTGTCTTTCTATACATAAACACAGACTTGAAGAATTGCTGGCACTGTTTTTTGAGAACTGGAACTCCCGCCAGGAGGACTTGAACCTTGACGGCAATGTATGTGTCTCTGTGGGAATCGGTTTTTATCCTGAGCACGGAAAAGACTTTCAAACTCTATGGTCCAATGCTGACAAGGCACTGTACTCCGCGAAAAATAATGAGAACAATCACGTCTGCTATTGTTCTGAACTTTCTGCTTTGAAGAACAAAGCAGGCAAGCTTTGAGGAGCTTGACAGCTTTGCAGCTTTCCTATGGAATGAAAAAGGGCCTGGGATCTTCTCCTATGAGAAAATCCCAGGCCCATATAATTCTTAGAGGTTTGCGCCGTAATCCAGCACGATACACTGTCCGGTAACAGGAGCAGATTCATCACTGGCCAAAAATAAGATTGAGTTTGCCACGTCTTCTGCTGAACATGCTGGAAGCCTTAGATCAGAATGCACAGCCATGGCCCCCATCATATCCGGGTCCATAGAATCCATCGTCTGTCCGGCTGTCATCGGAGTCTTGATCATGCCCGGACAAATGGCATTGCACCGAACCCCGTCTTTTGCACACCGCATAGCCGTGTGTTTGGTAATACCCAGGCCTGCCGCCTTGGAAGCCACGTAGGCAGCTCCTCCGCCCCCGTTCAATCCTGCAATGCTGTCCACATTGACGATAGATCCGCTCTTATTTTTCAGCATGATTTCCAGCGCTGCACGGATAAAATACATCGTTCCCTTTGTGTTGATGTCAATGATTCTGTCGATCTCGCTGTCCGCTACTTTATCGATGGGAAGCAGACCTTCGTCCAGCACCCCGGCATTATTCACCAGAATATCCAACGTACCGAAATGCTCTGCGGCTGCTTCTACGATTCTTTTGCCGTCTCCCGGGACAGAAATATCACCCTGCAGTGCCAGCACTGTGCCTCCGTCAGCCTCTATATCAGCAGCCACAGATTCAAGCTTTTCCTTTCTCCGGGCAGTGATAACGACTTTGGCACCTTCCTTTGCAAACCGCTTTGCCGTCTGTTCACCTACGCCGGAATTCCCACCGGTAATGATTGCAACTTTTCCTTCGAGTCTTCCCATACTGCTACCTCCTTGCACAGCTGTTTGTCTTATCTTCCTCTTAATTATACACCCTTTCTTCAGCATATACCATTTTCATTTAAAAACATTTTAATTCCCTGAAAAGTCTGGGCACTCAGAACATGTTCACACCGGCATGCATCTTCCTCGGCCACATGTTCCGGCACTCCCGCAATCTGAACAAAAAGCGAAGTCAGCGTCCTGTGTCTCTCGTAGATCGACTCGGCCTTTTTAAGCCCTTCGGAGGTAAGGGATATATATCCTTTTGCATCCACGAGAATATACCCCCCTTTTTTCAAAATCCCGACCGCACGGCTGACGCTTGGCTTGCTGTAATTTAATTTTCTGGCGATATCGATAGAGCGCACCTGCCCTAATTCCTGTTTTAACATTAAGATAGCTTCCAGATAATTTTCCCTTGATTCCAGCATCCTGATACTCCCCCTTATTCTCCCCCTGTTGTTTTAAAGATTATTTTAAAAAGTCCTCTATAATCACTGCTTCTGCCTCTTCTCCAGTCATTCCAAAAGTGCGCAGTTTGATAAGCTGATCATTATTGATACGCCCGATGGCTGCCTCGTGTATAATCTGGGCATCCACATGGTTTGCGTTGATCTCAGGAATAGAACTGATCTTTGCATCATCCATGATAATAGAATCACACTGCACGTGTGCGTGGCACAGCGCATTTCCGATGGCTTTCGGATGAAAGACCTGGGTAGATGTGTCTTTGGCGACAGACCGGGATATGATCTGTGCAGAACTCTCCTCCCCGTTTAACTGTACATCCATGTTTGATATTGCCTGCTGGTTTCCATGTGTCATAAGTTTTTCCATTACATAGAGTTTGGACCCTGCCCCCATCTCCACATGTGTCTCCCGTATCGTCGAATCAACCCCTTTGATCTGAGTCGTATCCAGCGTAAAAACAGAATCTTCCTCCACATATATTTTCGTGACAGGATTTAAAACCCTGCCTCCGGTTCCTTTTCCTTCCCCGTAATGGCGCTCCTCATACCGTACATTGGCATGGCTGCCCACATGGAATGCATGAATGCCGTCATGCCTGCTCTCCTCGTCCCCGTCATTGTGAATGCCGCATCCTGCCACAATAAGAACATCTGCACCATCCTCGATATAAAAGTCATTATAAACCACATCTGTGATGCCGGAAGCAGAAACAACCACCGGTATATGCACCGCCTCACCTTTTGTCTTCCCGCTGATAAAGATATCAATCCCGGGCTTGTCCTGTTTCTTTACGATGCGCACATTCTCACTGTCGCCGTGACATACTGCCTGTCCGTTCTGACGCAGGTTATAAGCACCTTTCTGTACAAACCCCTGGCCGTCGATAGCCTCCAGCACTCCGGCCGTTATTTGGTCTAATTTCATGTCCTTATCCTCCTATTCCTGCATAAAAGCACACTGCTCTTCAGATTCTTCTGCCATGAGATGAGGATAGACCTCTTCTTTCGTCCCGATCTCTTCTACCCGGCCGTCCCTGATGATCATGATGCGGTCTGCCATCCGGATAATCCTCTCCTGATGGGAAATCAGAATGAGACTTGCCTTGTTTTCTCTGTGAATCTTTTCAAATTCTTTGATCAGCATGGCAAAACTCCAAAGATCGATTCCTGCCTCCGGTTCATCAAAAATACATATTTTATGATCTTTTGCAAATACCGTGGCGATCTCAATCCTCTTCATCTCGCCCCCTGACAAAGTAGCGTCCACTTCCCTGTCTTTATATTCCATTCCGCAGAGCCCGACACTGCTCAGCAATTCACAGCACCGCTCGTCCTTCAGTTTCTCCCCTGCCGCGAGAGAGAGAAGCCTGGAAGCCGTCAGCCCTTTAAATCTTGGAGGCTGCTGGAATGCAAATCCTATGCCTGCTTCTGCCCTCTGGTCTATGGTATAGTCTGTGATATCCTCTCCGTCCAGAGAGATTTTACCTCCGCTTGCTTTTTCTATCCCCATTAAAATCTTTGCGATGGTGGACTTGCCTCCGCCATTGGGTCCTGTGACAACAAGCATTTCCCCGTCATCTACAGAGAAACTCACATCATCCAGTATCTGCACATCTGCACCGTTTTCATTAATCCGGTATGATAAATGTTCTACGTTTAACATAACTGCCGCCTCTTTTCTTGTCTTTTGAATTCTATTATATTTATATAACCGTATTTTATCATGTTTTTCAAGTTATTGCGTCCATGTTTTGGAAAAGATTCATTCTCATTTCCCTAAAAAGTCCCTGCCAGCAGTTCTGCCTCTCTCACTGCCTGATCCATGATGAGTCCCACATCATTTCCAATGATATCAAGTCCTTCTGCGGTCACCACATCTGTCCTCTGGATTCCAAGCATCCGAAAGACAGAATCAAGGAATTTTCCGGCGTGGTCGTCCTTCTTATTCGGACCCTCAGAATAAATTCCTCCTCTTGTGGAAAAGAATATGGCTCTCTTTGCCTTTCCGTAACCTTCTGCGGTTCCGTCCTCCCTGTATCCAAACGTCAGACCTGTGACACAGATCTGTTCAATATAAGCGTGTACGGCAGCCGGAAATGTTCCTTCCCAGAACGGAGCCGCAAGCACAACGATATCCGCCTCCAGAAATGTCCTGGCCTCATCAAACACCGGATCATCCCAATTCCCCTGAGCTGCCAGACGGTCCCTCTTTTTTAGTGCCTCACGGTCCAGCGGCAGACAAAGGCCGTTCACCTCTGTGATCTCATATTTCCCTCTCAGACAGTCAAGAAACCGTCTGGCCATCAGCAATGTCCTGGATTCTTCTCCTCTGATACATCCATTGACAAATAAGATTGATTTCATACGCTCCTCCTTCTATCAAAACATTATGAGAACATGAAAAAAAATGTGCAGGATTTCTCTTGCACATTTTGTTTGATCTATTCTCTTACGATTCTCCTCACGGCTACTACTTTTCTGTAGTTGGCTCTCGGAGAAATCTTAATCCCTGTTTTTCTTGTGCTGGCATGGACGATCTTACCGTTGCCTATGTACATGGCTACATGGCCGCTGTAACAAATCAGATCTCCAGGCTGCTTGTTTTTATAAGATACCTTTCTGCCCGCTTTTCTGAGGTCCGAAGACGTTCTCGGAAGCTTATATCCGAAGGAACGGTATACTCCTCCGACAAAACCAGAGCAGTCGGCACCGCTGTTTAAATTTGTTCCTCCCCATACATATGGGTTTCCTACAAAACGCTGGGCAAAGGCTGCCACTGTCTGTCCTTTTTCTTCTTGGCTTCCTGACAGTTCAGGAGCATTTGTGTTAATATACACATATTTTTTCAGGACAAATCCTGTCTTGCCTTTGTATGTAACCTTTCTCCATTTCCCGCTCGTATAATGAACCTGCACAGGTTCTCCTTTTGAAATTTTACGGATCACCTTCGATTTTTTAGATTTGGACTTTCTCAGTTTTACCCATGATTTCCATATCCGTCCGCCGTATGTACCCTGTGCTGCATGAACTTCCTTTTTCGGAGCTGCCAATCCTGATGTAATGATCATAGAAAAGACGAGCAGACATATTGCTGTCTTTTTTAATATTGACTTCATAAAGATGTTACCTTCCTACTTCGATATTTTATATTAATTTTATGTTTATTACAGTATTGTTACATTTCATTCACAGTTATGAATTATACCACAACATTTCTGTAAAGTAAACCTCTCATCATACAAAATAGGTATTTTTCCGTCATTTTTTCCGAACTTTTATAATAAATAATACTGCACAAAAAACCCTTATAAATCAATGATTTATAAGGGTTTTACGTGGGCGAGAAGATTCGAACTCCCGACCTTCTGGTCCGTAGCCAGACGCTCTATCCAGCTGAGCTACGCCCACATATGAAATTAAGCAGCACTTTTAATAAGTGCTCAATGCCGTTGACCGGAATCGAACCGGTACGGGAGTATAAGTCCCGCAGGATTTTAAGTCCTGTGCGTCTGCCAGTTCCGCCACAACGGCATTCTGAGAGAAATTCTCTCAAAATGGGACCAATAGGGCTCGAACCTATGACCCTCTGCTTGTAAGGCAGATG
>NZ_QTXQ01000007.1:0-354 GCF_003461725.1 Anaerostipes sp. AF04-45 | reverse complement strand
CAATAGGGCTCGAACCTATGACCCTCTGCTTGTAAGGCAGATGCTCTCCCAGCTGAGCTATGATCCCAAATATAAAAATACTCTTTTTAAATAAAAGAGACGACCCGGATGGGGTTCGAACCCACGACCTCCGCCGTGACAGGGCGGCGCTCTAACCAGCTGAGCCACCGGGCCAAAGATAACTGTATACAAATGGACCCTCGGGGACTCGAACCCCGGACCGATCGGTTATGAGCCGATTGCTCTAACCAACTGAGCTAAAGGTCCTTATCTTCTCACCACTTAACGTCCAAGTGTATGAAGCCGTTGACCGGACTTGAACCGGTAACCTGCTGATTACAAATCAGCTGCTCT